>JAIPDI010000013.1 GCA_021737785.1 Deltaproteobacteria bacterium | reverse complement strand
TGCGGGACGGATGATTTGAAAGATATTGACATGAATGGTATAACTGTTATATTAGTTTTCTGAACATATGCGTTTCAAATTCGACAACCGAAAAAGCCGAAAGCTCAAGTCAGACCCTCGTCGTCAAGTCGATTTGGCTGAAGTCCAGGAAATTTGGTCCCATCCTCATTATGTTGACTCCCGTTGCGATGATCCGGAACAATTTCGTGCGATTGGGTGGGTGAGAGGAAGGCTTTATTCAGTCATATATGAAATCAGGGAGGACGATGACGGAGAATACTATCATCTTGTGACACTCTGGAAATCCACAAAGCAAGAGGAGAAACTCTATGAGGAATACAGCTAAGAACCCCAGAGTATCTGCCGATGACATTGCGGAAAAGGCAATGAGCGGGGAGGATATATCTCGCTTTTTTACAAACAAAGGGGAGATGAAACCAGCGATTCAGCGTGTTAATGTGGATCTTACCCTGGATATGCTAAAGGAGCTCGATACGATTGCAAGAGAATTAAATATCAGCCGCCAGGCCGTTATAAAGACATATTTGCGACAGTGCCTGGACCAACACTATTTGGCTCGTCGGCAAGCCGCAACGTAGTGGGGCATGGGCGCAGAGCGCATGGCGCAGAGCGCAAAGGGCATGGGGCAGACATCGCGGGCACGAAGATCCTCATTCACCACAATACCTTCACCAACTCCAAGGTTCGGGCCATCGGGATTCGGGGAATACCGGAGGAAGAGGCCAGGGTTTACAACAACTGGTTTGCGCAGGATCAGCCCGGGGCCGAGGTTATAAAACCTTGGCCCGTGACGCCTGAGACCAAGGTGTTTTTTTATAACAATGCGTTCGACAGACCAAATCCGGTTATTTTCAAATAGGACTTGTTCAAATACGCAAAGAATCTCTTGGACAGGATTAACGGGATCTTCAGGATGGTTTTTGGTTCTCCTTTGGCCTTCAATGGCTCCTTAATGATTTCAGCCCAAGGTTTACCCGCCGGCTTTTTGGCGGGCCATTTTCGGTAACATCGACATCGCGCACCACCTTCCTTTACCGATTTCCGCCCAAGGTTTACCCGCCGATATTTTGGCGGGCCATTTTCGGTAAAATGTTCACGCCTTTCATGGCCTCTCTCCAATACTCTCAGGATCTCTTTACCCATTTCGGCTTTGAGCCATTTTGGCTAACTTTTAGAGCAGAGCCCGGTTTACAATGTTAGATTTAAAAGACGTCTATTCGCCAAAGACCAGAATCAAGAGACTGCCGCTTTCGGAATATACAAAGCTCATCATTATGAGCGATATGCACCGAGGAGACGGCACGGGTTCGGATGATTTTGCCCACAACTCACTGGTCTACAAATGCGCCCTCGATTATTACCTGAGATGCCAGATGTCAGATGTCCGAGGTCAGAGGGAAAAGACAGAGGTCAGAGGTCTGATGTCGGAGTGAAAAGACAGATGTCGGATGTCCGATGTCGGAGGTCAGATGTAAGAGTAGGGGGGGAGTGTGAGCGAGCAGATAAAATCGGCGAAGGATCTTCGCGTGTATAAGAGAGCCTACGCCTTGTCGATGGAAATATTCGAACTGAGCAGGGCCTGGCCTGCTGAGGAGAAATATTCACTGACGGATGCTGATGGCGAAAACCCCGGTGAAATTCGCTACGCTGAGACTTCGTCCCCCGGTTAAACGAAAAAGGGAAAGGTTTAACGGGGCAAGTATTTCACAGGGCAAGCGCTGAAACCGACACTTGGTTAGACTATGCTTTAGACTGCAAATATCTGGCGGTTGCCTTCAGAACCCTGACCTCTGACATCGGACCTCGGACCTCGGACATCGGATGACCGCTTTCGGCAGGGATGGATGGCACCGACATAGCGGGCACGAAAATCCTGATCCACCAGAATACCTTTACCAACCCCATGACCGTCTGACATCACGTCCCGCTGTTTCTACACCGCATCAAGATCCAGTCACCCCCTCCATGAATTCTCCATACGCAAAGATGGACATACGCGAGAATACCCTTTTTGAAGGCCAGACGCGTTCTTCTGCGGCGCTCTCCTTTTTGCTGGCGCTCGCGGATTTCTTTCTGCTCAATGCGGCATTCTTTTCATTGAACTACTTGAAAAGGGGAACGCTTGAGCTCAGTCCCAGCTATTTCAAGCTGCTCATGGCATTCTATGGGATCTGGCTCCTGGTCTCACTGGGCACGAAGAAGTTTCGATTCAGGCCCTTGAAGGGCTACCGGCATACCATGTGGGCCATCTCAAAGGCCGGGCTGTACCTGGCCTATTTCATGGCCCTGATGGTGGTGCTGATGGGGCTGTACGCCTTTTCGAGGGCCCATGTTTTCGGGACCTGCCTGATCTTGATCGTGTCTGAATGGGTCTTCTTTTCTTTGTTTTATAAATGGTATGTGCAATCCAGGATCGGTCCTTCTACACAGGGGACGCATTCGGGGAAAAATACCGGCGCCTTTCGGCTTCCTCTTGCAGCCGCTGATTTTGTCCTGGTGGGGATCTCCTTCTTTGTGGTCAACTATATCAAAAGGGACGGCCTTCACCTCCTTCCCGATTATGAAAAACTCCTCCTGTTGATCTACGCCCTCTGGTTCGTTGTGTCTATGGTGACGCGCAAGTTTGAGCAGAGGAACTACCTCAATTTTTATCACGCTCTGTGGCCATGGATGAAAGCGGCCGCATTGCTCTTCTTTAGCCTGGCCTCGGTTGTTTTTCTCTTCAGGCTCACCGAATTTTCCAGGACCCAGGTCTTTGGTCCGGTCATCCTTCTGGTTGTTCTCGAGGGAGTGCTCTGCGCGGTTTATTGCAGGATGGGAAAAGGAGACCGGGACGACAGGGACCCGGCCGAGGTCCTGTTTCCCCAGGGCGACTCGAGCGTTTCGCCTGCAGAAAAGGCGATGCTTGCTTCCTCTGTCCTGGTTCAGGAAGAACTTCCCTTCGTCGTGGACTTCGACAAGATACGCGCTGCCCTCATGTCCCCGGTGAGAGAACGCCTTAGGGACCGGGCCCTCAGGGATGATCCGGCCGTGTTTGAATTTCTGGATCAAATCCTGGATCTCTCGCAAATCATCCAGGCGGAAATGGTCCTGCGGAACAGCGTGGAGATCCTCCACCTGGATGCCATGGACGCGCGGCCGGTGAGACTTTTCATCAATCTCCACGAGGTGAACGATATTCGCAACATCAACCGGTATTTTCTGGAGGCCCATAACATGCTGGCGGCCGGGGGTCACTTTGTGGGGAAGGTCCACACCATCCAGACCCACCGGGAGTGGATGTTCCAGAAATATCCGCGAATCATGGCCCATGGTATCTATGCAGTGGATTTTCTGATTCACAGGGTGATCCCCAAGCTTCCCCGGGTTAAAAAGGTCTACTTTTTCTTGACCAAAGGAAGGTCCCGCCGGATCTCCAGGTCCGAGATTCTGGGCCGGCTTTCCTTCTGCGGGTTTCACATCGTGGCGGAAAGGGAGATCGGTCATCGTCTCTACTTTGTCGGCCGGAAGCTGCTGACCCCATCGTTGAACACGGATCCTACCTACGGGCCGTTCGTGTCGCTGAAGCGCGTGGGCACCAGAGGGGAGGTGCTGTCCATTTATAAGTTCAGGACCATGCACCCCTATTCCGAGTTCCTGCAGGATTACGTGTATCGCATCCAGGGCCTTAAGAAGGGGGGGAAACTGGACAATGATTTTCGAATAACCCCTTGGGGAAAGGTGATGCGGAGGCTGTGGCTGGATGAACTCCCCATGCTGTACAACTGGCTCAAAGGGGACTTGCAGTTGTTCGGGGTCAGGCCCTTGAGCTACCATTACCTGAGCCTCTACCCTAAGGAGATCCGGGCCTTGAGAATGCATGTGAAGCCGGGGCTGGTGCCCCCCTTTTATGCGGACATGCCTGAGACCTTTGAAGAGATCTGCGCGTCGGAGAAACGCTACGTGGAGGCGTACTTGAGAAGGCCGGCAAGGACGCAGGTGAGCTACTTTGGGCGGGCGGTGTGGAATATTGTGGTGAAGGGGGCGAGGAGCAGGTGAGTGGGGGATGAATGGATGAACGGATGACTTTTTGGGGAAAGGAGCAACAATGTCTAAAGGAACCGGCATTGCGGTGATCGGGTCCGGGTACTGGGGAAAGAACCTGGTGCGGAATTATTGGGAGTTGGGGAAGCTGCGGTTGATATGCGATAAGAACGAGGAGGTCCTGGCAGGATTTCAAGCCCAGTATGAAGGTGTGGAAGTGTGCCTGGCCTTTCATGAGGTCCTGGGGAGGGGGGATGTCGATGGGGTGGTCTTTGCAACGCCGGCCGAGACCCACTACCGGCTGGCCCGGGAGGCCGTGCTGGCAGGGAAGCATGTGTATGTGGAAAAGCCGCTGGTGCTGAACGAAGAGGAGGGCCACGAACTGATTCGGCTGGCAGAAGAGCACCGGCGCACCCTCATGGTTGGCCACCTGCTCCAGTACCATCCGGTCTTTGAATGCCTGAAGGACCTTGCGAAAAATGGGGACCTGGGGCGGATCAACTATATATATTCCCATCGGTTGAACCTGGGGAAGATCCGGCGGGAGGAGAATATCCTCTGGTCGTTTGCGCCCCACGATATTTCCATGATCCTGGGCCTGGCGGGAGAGGAGCCGGAAGCAGTCATGGCCACAGGGGGCAACTACCTGCACAAGAGGATCGCGGATGTCACCACCACACACCTGGAATTCCCTTCCGGACTCCGCGCCCATATCTTTGTATCCTGGCTTCACCCCTTCAAGGTCCAGCAACTGGTGGTCGTGGGCGACAAAAAGATGGCGGTCTTTGACGATACCCGGGCCTGGGAAGACAAGCTCCTGTTGTACCCTCATGAGATCCGGTGGCAGCAGAATATGCCCGTTCCGGTCAAAGGGGACCCTGATCGCGTCGAGATCCCGAAGGCCGAGCCGTTGCGACGGGAGTGCGAGCATTTTCTGGCGTGTATAAAAAATGGGTGCCAGCCCAGTACGGATGGCGCAGAAGGCCTTCGGGTGCTGCGGGTGCTGAATGCCGCGCAGCGGTCGCTGGATGGGGAAGGGGAAAGGATAGAGGTCGGAGGTCGGAAGACGGAGATCAGAGGAGTGGAATCCGCCTCCAACATCATACCTCCAACTGTGCCTGCCGGCGCATTTGTACATCCAACGGCAATTATTGACGATGGGTGTGAGATAGGCAACGGAACCAAGATCTGGCATTTTTCGCATGTGCTGGGAAATTGCAGGATTGGGGAGGGGTGCAATATCGGGCAGAATGTGGTGATCGGGCCGGATGTGGGGATCGGGAAGGGATGCAAGATCCAGAACAATGTGAGCGTCTATAAGGGCGTGACCCTGGAGGATGGGGTGTTTTGCGGGCCCAGCATGGTGTTTACCAATATCTACAATCCGAGGGCCGAGATCCGGAAGATGGATCAGGTGCGGCCCACCCTGGTAAGGCATGGGGCGACCCTGGGGGCCAACTGCACGGTGGTGTGCGGGACGACCGTTGGTGAGTACGGCTTTGTGGGCGCCGGGGCCGTAGTGACCCGGAATGTGCCGGATCACGCCCTGATGCTGGGAAATCCGGCAAGAAGGGTCGGATGGATGTGCCGGTGCGGGGAACGGCTGGCGGACGATCTCGAATGCCTGACCTGCGGAAAGGCATACACAAAAGACGAAGAAGGGCTAAAACAAATCATTAGACAGGATCAACAGGATTAACCGGATATGGCTTTCTCGCGAAGCGATTTGCCATGTTGAATTTCTTCTGGAAATTCAACATTCAAACAAAAACATCCTGAAAATCCCGTAAATCTTGTCTAAACAAACTTTCTTGCCTTTTGCCTTTCTGTAAAAACTGATCCTTTCATTTCTTTGTTATCTTCTGTAAAAATGACGCGGTTGCGCGAGAATTCTAATGCCTGGTGCGGACGGGGGCTGTTGGTTTGTTGTGTGTTGATCGCCATTGTCGCGGTCATTCCCTACGGCCGCGACGCCCGGACAGTCGTGGTGTTTTCCATGGGGCTTGACAAGATTGTCCATTTCCTGGGCTTTGCATTTATGGCCGTGCTGGCGATCGGCGCGGGTAAAGGCCTCCCCCTGTGGAAAAGGGCGTCGCTGGTGTTGCTGGTGCTTGTCTTTGGCGCGGCCGTTGAGTGGTTTCAGTATTATCTCCCCTATCGAACGTTCAATCCTCTGGATATTGTTGCGAACACATTCGGTGTACTCTCCGGGGTCGCGGCGGGAATCATGGCCTTACAGACCGGAAGGCGCAGGGCGCAGAGCGCTTAGGGATGGAAAAATGGAGAAAGCCGCTTATATCATCTACCTGATCATCCTCCTCCTGTGCATCCTCATGTTCGGTGCGGTGCACACGTATATGTACACCCTCATGTCGCTGGGGGTCCTGACGGCAGCGACCCTCCTTCTTTTAAAGGGCATTCGAAAGGACTACCAGAGCAATGAGTACCGATTGCGGCTGCCTCGAAACAGCCTGCATGTGGGGTTTGTTGCGCTGCTGACGTTCCTTATTTTCCAAACCCTGCCAATGCCCGATCCGGTCCTAACGCTTTTATCCCCTGAGGCGGCGGTCGTGGCCCGGAAATCGCTGCCGACCGCGGAAACCCTGGCAGACGGCCTGGTGAACGGCACCTGGTTTTCCCTGGCGCCCTACGTGTATCCGGTTCGAATGAGCATTGTCCGGTTTGTGGTGTACGGGTTCTTTTTCTTCGGGCTTTTCCAGACCCTTCAATCGCGCCGGCGGATCAATGTGGCGGTGTCGCTTCTCCTGGCAATGGGGTGTTTCGAGGCCTTATACGCGTTGATGGAAACCTATTCCGGATCGCACCATGTGTTGTGGTACCGAATGGATTATGCCAAAGAGCGCCTCAAAGGCACTTACATCAACGGCAATCACTTTGCCGGGTTCATGGCCATGGGGGTGATTCTCGCGGCTGCCTTTGCGGGGGCCCTTGCGCCGATGAAGCGCCCCAACCAGGGGAACACCGAGAAGAAGCAACGTCCCGCTTCGAGATTCGCTTCCTTTCTGGAAGGCCAGGAGTCTCTATCCAAAAGGATTCTGGTGGGGTTTGCCGGGGTGGTTATGGGGATCGGGTTGATCTTTTCAGCGTCCCGGGGCGCCATCATCAGCTGGGCCGGGGCCATGTTCTTGATGGGCGTGCTGTTCGTTGTCAGAAAGTCATATCGACAAAAAGGCATTATATTCATCGGCCTTTTTGTTCTGATTTGCGCATATGCGATTGAGATCGGCGTTGATTATCCCCTGGAACGGTTCATGCAGATTGAATCAGGGATCGAAAGCCGATCGCGATATGCCGCCAAAACCATGGATCTTTTTGAGGACTTTAAGGCGGTGGGCGCGGGTGTGGGCAATTTCCCGTATGCGTTCCCCAAATATCAGTCGGCAAAGGATAAGAAGAAGTTCTACCGGTATGCCCACAATGACTGGGCCCAGTATCTGGCTGAGGCAGGGATCGCAGGGCTCGGTCTTCTCCTGGTTGGTTTGGGGGTATATGTGTTTAAGACCCTCAGCCTCTGGAAACAAAGAAAGGACCCCTATGCAGTCTCCCTTGGGGTTGTCCCGGTCGCCGTCATTGCCTATATGGCCATCCATTCGTATTCCGAGTTCAATTTGCATACCCCGGCGAACGCACTCATCCTGGCGGCCATCATGGCCATCGGGTATGCGGCCCTGCATCTGGAGCGGCACCACCGACGGGACCGGATGAGTTACACGTATTACGATCTGCCGCTCAGATACCGGGGCGGGGTGGCGCTGGTTGCCATCTTGGGACTGATCGGGTGGTCCGGGTGGTGGAGCATCCGGCATTTTGCGGCCGAGGCCTACTGCAATACCGTGCCCAACAGCACGCTCAACCGGGACCGGCATCCGCCGGTGGCGGAGGTGGTGAAGGCGATCGAGTGGGACGGGGGGAATGCGGAGTACTGGTACAAACTGGGGGAAGCGATAGAAGCTCAAAGCGGGGAGGGGAGGGAAGCTCAAAGCGGGGAGGGGAGGGAAGCTCAAAGCTCAAAGCTGAAAGGGGGAAGGGAAGATGCGGGGGTAGAAGCGTTAAGCTCAATGCTCAAAGCCAAAAGCAAAGCGGGCAAAGGAGCAGGGGAAAATGGTTCCGAGTTCCGAGTTCCGAGTTCCGCGCTCCGACTTCTGACCCTGGAGCGGGCTGTCAGGTTGAATCCCTTTGAGGCGCAGTATCACCTCCAGCTGGGATGGGCCTATGCGCATCAGTGGCAGGAGGCGGATTACCATGCAAAGTGGCTGCCGGCCGCGGATATCAGCATGGAACGGGCCGCCTATTTTGCCGGTGTCAAGAACCCGCGGCTCCATGTGGAGCTGGGGAATTACTGGGTCATGCGGTCCAAGTCGGTGTATCCCAGCGATCCGCTGCATCATGAGGCATGGGCCAAGGCAGTGTGGCATTATCGCAAGGCCCAGGGCATAGAGGGCCCGGGGAGCAAAGCGGCAAAAGAGATGCGCAAGGAGATTCGGGGGTATGTATGGAATGTTTATCCGGATGAAGAATTCGTGGCCCGGACCATGGCGGAAGGGATGAGGTGAAAGGTGAGGGGGGGAGGGAGAAGCTGAAAGCTCAAAGATAGAAGCTCAAAGGGGAAAGGTGAAAGCTTAAAGATAGAAGCTCAAAGCTCAAAGGTGAAAGGGGAAGAAGTTATCGGTTATCGGTGAATAGAGCTCAAAGCTGAAAGCTGAAAGCTCAAAGATAGAAGCTCAAAGGTGAAAGCTTAAAGGTGAAAGCTTAAAGATAGAAGCTCAAAGATAGAAGCTCAAAGGTGAAAGCTGAAAGGTGAAAGGGGAAGAAGTTATCAGTTATCGGTTATCGGGGAAGCGCCATGCTCCCTGCTCCGTGCTCCATGCTCCATGCTTAATGAGGCGCAAAGATCAGTGCGGTTTTTGATGCCTTTGGGTTTGGTCTTGGTTGTTTGCCTGTGGGGGTGTCATCTGGACCCCAGGAAAGGCTATCCCGGCCCGGAACGGTCCAGGGAATCGCTCGCCCTTGTCCTGCAAACGGAGAATCCGAAGTACTGTCCCATTTACATCCTTATGGACCGCGACGGCGAACCAGAGGAGATACGTGTCGATGATCTGGGGATCGCTCTTTTGCCGGGTACCTATCGTTTCAAGGCCAAGCTGTATCACTCCCGTCTTCGGTCCACCCCGCGAATAGGGATAATGCCTGTGGAACCGGGAAAATCCGATTTTCCCGTGCAGCAGTCGGTTCTCCACTGGGAAAGGTCGGACGAACCCTACAAAGAGACGGATGAGGTGGAATTGACCGTTAAGGCCGGATTCAGATACGGTCTGTGGTGTTCGGATGATGAGGAGGTCCGGATGAAGGTCCTGGGGCCTTATTCTCTTATCAAACCGCTTGACAGGGTTGTGCCGGTCGTATATGGGATTGGCTGAATCTGCAAAAAAAACAATTCCATATGGCCGGGAAACACTCCGGACACGGTTTCCCGGGACCTGGAGGTAGATGATGAAGAAGATAGTCCTTTTTGCGGTTTTCGCATGTCTGGCACCCTTGCTCATCCTTTGTCCCTGTGAGGCGAAGCGGGATACCCTGGTGGTGTCCATAGGGACCCAGCCGATGACATGCTTCAACCCGGCATACACCTCCAGCCGCCAGATCCTGGTCCTCTATCATAACTGGGGGGACACGCTTCTTTACAGGGACCCGGCCCGGCAAGAGGTCGTCCCCTGTCTCGCGGAATCATTTGAATGGGTGGGTCCCAATCTCATTGAATTCATCCTCCGAAAAGGGGTCCGGTTCCATAACGGGGAAGCATTCGAGGCAAAGGCCGTACGCTTTTCCCTGGAGCTTCTCAAAGGACCCGGTTCATTGGTCTCCGATCTGTTTGCCGGTTTTGAAGAGGTTGCCGTCCTGGATGCGCATACCGTCCGAATCAAAACCGCCACCACCAATCCCGCTGCGCTGGAGGTGATCGCCAATATCCTCTTCATCTATCCCCCTGAGTATTATCAAAGGGTGGGAAAGGAGGGGTTCGATCGCCATCCCATCGGGACCGGACCCTATCGGTTTGTCTCCTGTGAAACACCCTCGGAAGCCGTCTTCAGTGCCAATCCCGAATATTTCGGCGGCCCCAAGGGGAAGGCCCTGATCCCTCATCTCAAGGTCGTGAGCACCCAGGATGAGATACTCCAGATGGAGGCGCTGATATCGGGCCGGGCCGATCTCCTCAGGTCCACCAGCCTGTATCAGAAGCAGATCCCCTTTGTGAAAAAGAACCCCGGCCTCAAGGTCATGCGAACCGGGATTCTCCGGACGTATTTTCTGAGCATGGATGCCGTCGGCCGCAGCGGGGTGGAATTCTTCAAGGACAAACGGGTGCGCATGGCCGTCAACCATGCGATCAATAAAGAGCGTCTCGTAAAACAGGGCTTTAACGGGTATGCGGACACTTCCGACACCATCACCAGCCCGCTTCACTTCGGTCACGAACCGGATGTGGTACGCTACTGGTATGACCCGGCCAGGGCCAGGAGGCTTCTGTCCGAAGCGGGGTATGCCGACGGCTTCAGCGTGGATTTTTTTGCCGGGGTCAACGAAAGCGCGGCGGAGTTCATTGTCCGGGACTTGAAGGCCGTGGGGATCACGGCCCGTCTTCACTGGATGGCCAGCGGATGGGAGCGCTTTTATAAAGAATTCCTCGAGGGGAGGTACCCCCTCTCCTTTATGACCTGGGGGAGTTATTCCATCTGTGATGCCGGGGCCATACTGAATCCGTTCTTTGTCACGGGCGTTCCGGGGTGTTACGGCACCACGCCCGAAATCAGCGGCATGATCGCGGCGGCCGGCCTCACAACAGACCGTAAACAACGGCAGGCGCTCTTTTCCATAACCCAGAAGAGGATCGCGGCCGAGGCTTTCTGCGTTCCCCTCTGCAGGGCACAGGCCATTTCAGTGATGAACAAAGACCTCAACTTCACTCCCTCTTATGATGAAATCGATCGGTATTTTACTGCATCTTGGGACTGAGATTCGCCCGTGATCCGAATGCTCCAAATTAGGGTGCGCCTCTTTTTTATAACGGCGGTTCTCTGCCTGTCTTGGGCATTTGCCGCCCCGCCGGCTGCAGCCGAAGAAGATCAAGACCGGCTGAAAGCCCTCTATCTCTACAATTTCCTCCTCTTTGTGGATTGGCCCGACCATCCGTTTACCGACAGAGAGACCCTCCGGATCGCGGTCATCGGCGACGACACCCTGTATGAATTCATGAGGCTCTTGAGCGGCAAATCCATACAGGGGAGGGAACTGGTGGTGGAACGTTTCGAGACGATGGAAGACCTCCCTTTGCCATGCCATGTTATTTTTATCGGAGAGGCAAAAAGGGGTCTGGCGCCCGGGATTATCCAGAGGGTCAAAGGGGCGCCTGTCTTGACAGTGAGTGATATGACCGGATTTACAGACATGGGAGGGATGGTCTATTTCAAGCAACTGGGATGCCCCAAAAATCTGATCGAATGCCCCAAGCGCTTTGACATCCTTCTTGGGGCGGTTAAAGATGCAGATCTCAGTATTCGCTCCAGGCTCCTGAGGCTTTCGGATATCGTGAAATGATGAGACGCCCGTCCGGCGAATGCCGGACAATGGATGGTCTTCACCTTTGAGCCGATTACCCGGTTTTCTTTTGCAACTGTACGCGGCTTATGGTTTTTTTGGGATTGGGCGGGTAAACCGGCACAACAGCGCACCCTGCAAATCCGGGGAACCCGAACGCCCAGGCGCACTTGATTCACCCACAATCCGGGATCCATGCCCATGAAACGTTTCAATGATTTTTCCATTCGGAAAAAACTCCTGTTGATCATCATGTCCATCAACGTCCTGGCCCTCATCCTGGCCTTTACCGGGTTCGTGGTGTATGACGCGATGATATTCCGAGATCAGGCCAGGCGCGATCTGTCGGTGTTGGCAGACATGATCGGGCACAACTGCGCAGCCGCATTGTTATTTGAGGACCGGGCCGATATCACGGGCGTCCTGGCTGCCCTGAAGGCGGACGACTCCATCGAAGGGGCCTGGGTGTTTGCTGCCACAGGCAGGGCGTTGGCAGGCTATTCCCGGAGCGGAACCGGAAAATTGACGCCGCCGCCCCTGCCCCGGTCGGACGGCTGCTGGTTTCATGAGGGGGGGCTTTTCTGCTTCCGGCCGATTTTCATGGAGGGCGCCTCCGTCGGCACGGTGTTAGTCCACTCCAACCTCAGGTCGACCCGTGTTGTTTTGAATAAGCACCTGGGCATTATCGGCGCAGTCCTTCTGATATCTTTTGTCTGCGTTCTCCTGGTTTCTTCAAGACTCCAGGGGCTCATCTCGGGCCCTCTGATCCGGTTGGCCGATCTGGCCCGAACAGTTTCAAGGGATAAAGATTATTCCGTTAGAGGGATAAAGGAAGGAAATGACGAGTCCGGGCAACTGGTGGAGGCCTTCAATGATATGCTCGAGCAGATTGCGCAGCAAAACAAAAGCCTCACCATCGCCCGGCAGGAGGCGGAACTGTCGGCCCAAAAGGCAACCCGGAGTGCGGATGAAATGAAGAACATCAACCTGGAATTGGAGGAGGAGGTCCGTACCAGGAGGAAGGCCCAGGCGGAACTGAAAACATACCAGCATGAATTGGAGAACATGGTTCAGGCGCGTACAGCACAGCTGACCCTGGCAAACGAACAGCTCAGCCATGAGATTGCCGAGCGCAGGGAGGCCGAGGCAAGGATACGGGCGGCGCTCAAGGAAAAAAGCATCCTGCTGGGCGAGATCCACCATCGGGTTCGGAACAATCTCCAGACCGTTTCCAGTCTGTTGAATCTGTCCCGCCGAAGGACCCTCAGTCCTGAGGCATGCCAGGTGCTGGAATCGGCCAGATCCAGGATCCTGACCATGTCCCTCATCCACAGCCAGCTGTATCGCAGCAAGAATTTCAATCGGGTGGATATGGCGAGGCATATCTACAAACTGTGGGCGAGCATCCATCAGGTCTATGAGTACATGAAAGACGGGATGGTCCCAGTTATCAATTGCCGGGGGGTGAATCTCACGGTAACCCAGGCCATCCCCTGTGCTCTGGTGCTCAATGAGGCCATCACCAATGTGTTTAAACATGCCTATGAGGATGGAAAGGCCGGTCCCTGCCATATCACCATGAAACAATCCCCGGACAACCGGATCGTGATGCGGATCAGGGATGAAGGCCGGGGGATACCGGAAACCGTTGACATCAAAAGGTCTGAGACCCTCGGGTTCAAGCTCATGAGAAATCTTGTCCAACATCAGTTGGGAGGGACATTCCGTGTTGAGTACAACAACGGGACGGATATTCTCATTGAATTCGTCCTTCTGCCGGACGCGCCCGGTCACCCGGCATCCGGAGAGGACGAAGGGCCGGTTGAACACAGGAGAGAGAAGCCATGATAAGAATTCTGATCGTCGATGATGAATGGCTTGCCCGGATCGAAATCCAAGAGATGCTCACCGGACCGGAATATGAGGTGGTCGGCCAGGCCGAATCCGGCCTGGAGGCCGTGGACATGGCCCGAGAGTTGAACCCGGATATCATCCTCATGGATGTGGCGATGCCCGGTGAGATGAACGGCATCGCCGCGGCCGCAAAGATCACGGCCGAAGGGAGTATCCCCATCGTCTTCATATCCGGCTACGGCGATCCTGAAACCATGGAAGCGGCGAAGCAGTTCGAACCTTACCACTATATCATGAAGCCCTTTGATGAGAGAGAACTGAAGGCATTTATGGAAATGGTCCTCAACAGGGGGCAGGGAGCAGGGAGCATGGAGCAGGGAGACAGCGCTTCCCCCGTTAACTGATAACCGATAACTGATACTTTCACCTTTGAGCTTTCAGCTTTGAGCTTTCCAGCTTTCACCTTTCAGCTTTGAGCTTTCCAGCTTCTTCCCCCCCGGCCCTGAATCCGGTTCTTCCGGATTCAGGGCCTTTTTTTTCCGAAGAAACGAACCACCGCCACGTAGAAGAGGGGGATGAAAAAGATCGCCAGGAAGGTGGAGGTCACCATTCCCCCCAGAACACCGGTGCCGATGGCGGTCTGGGCCCCTGCGCCGGCCCCGGTGGCCAGGGTGAGGGGGAGGACCCCGAAACCGAAGGCCAGGGAGGTCATGACAATGGGCCGCAGCCTCAGCTTCGCGCCCTCCAGGGTAGCCTCCACCAGCCCCGTGCCTTCCTTTACCTTGGCCATGGCAAACTGAACGATCAGGATGGCGTTCTTGGTGGTGAGACCCAGCACGGTGAGGAGCCCGATCTGAAAATAGACATCATTGGGGAATCCCCGCAGCATGGAGGCGGCCACCCCGCCGATAACCCCCAGGGGGAGGGCCAGCATCACGGAGATGGGGACGGTCCAGCTTTCGTAGAGGGCCGCCAGACAGAGGAAGATCACGATCATGGAAAAGGCGTAGAGGAGGCCGGTCTGACGGGTGGCCATCCGTTCCTGATAGGAGATCCCGCTCCAGTCAAAGCCGATGCCCTCGGGGAGTTTGGACACGAACCCTTCCATGGCGGCCATTGCTTCTCCGGTGCTCCGGCCCGGGGAAGCCTCGCCCAGGATGTTCATGGAGGGAAAGGCGTTAAACCGTTCCAGCCGCGGGGACCCGTAGGTCCAATGGCCCGAGGCAAAGGCGGTGAACGGGGTCATGGCCCCGGTAGTGTTGCGCACATAGAGGTGTTCCAGGTCGCTGGGGAGCATCCGGTGGGGGGCATCGGCCTGGACATAGACCCGTTTGACCCGTCCCCCCTGGATAAAGTCATTGACATAGGCCCCGCCGAAGGCCGTTGTGATGGCATTGTGAATCGAGTTGATCGGGACGCCCAGGGCACCGGCCTTTTCCCAGTCCACATCGATGCGGTATTGGGCCACATCCTCCATGCCGTTGGGGCGTACGCGGGTCATCCGGTCATCCTTGGCAGCCATTCCGAGCACCTGATTGCGGGCCTCCATCAGTTTATCATGACCCAGGCCACCGCGATCCTGCAGTTGAAAGTCGAACCCGACCGAGGTGCCCAATTCGGTAACCGCGGGCGGTGCAAAGGCAAACACCCTGGCATTGCGGATCTTTGACAACCGGGCCATGGCGCGTCCGGCCAGCGCCTTGACCTTCAGGTCGGGCCGGTCGCGCAATTCCCAGTCCTTGAGGCGGACAAACCCCAGACCGGCGTTTTGCCCGCCCCCGCCGAAACTCCTCCCGGCCAGGGTCATGACGGACATCACCGCCTCGGCCTCATCTTCCTGAAAATAGGCGCGGACCTCGTCCAGCACCGCCATGGTCTGCTCCAGGGTCGACCCCGACGGGAGCATTGCCTGGATAAACAGGATGCCCTGGTCCTCATCCGGGAGATAGGCCGTGGGCATGCGCTGGAACAGGACCACCAGCCCCGCCACGATGACCAGGTAGACCGCCAGGTAACGGATCTTGCGGCCCAGGATTCGGCGGATCATACCCTGGTATCCATCCCGGGCCTTGTTGAACATCCGGTTGAACCCCAGGAAGAACCATCTGAAGGGGGCGGAAGCGGTCCCGGCCTTTTCTCTCCGGCCGGCCGCCGGCCGGAGGAGGGAGGCGCACAGCACCGGGGTCAGGATCAGGGCCACCAGGACCGAGAGGAGCATGGCCGAGATGACGGTTACGGAAAACTGGCGGTAGATGACGCCGGTGGAACCGCCGAAAAAGGCCATGGGGCCGAACACCGCGGACAGGACCAGTCCGATGCCGACCAGGGCGCTGGTGATCTCCTCCATCGACTTGGCCGTGGCCTCCTTGGGCGACAGTCCCTCTTCGTGGATGATCCGTTCCACGTTCTCCACCACCACGATGGCGTCGTCCACCAAAAGCCCGATGGCCAGCACCATGGCGAACATGGTGAGCATGTTGATGGAATATCCGAAAAAGTCGAGCACGGCAAAGGTCCCCAGAATCACCACGGGCACGGCGATGGTCGGAATCAGGGTGGCCCGGAAGTTTCCCAGAAACAGGAACATGACCAGAAATACCAGAATGATCGCCTCAAAAAGGGTCTTGACCACCTCGTTGATGGCCACTTTTACAAAGGGGGTAGTGTCAAAGGGGTAGATGACCTTCACCCCGGGGGGAAAGTACTCGGACAACTCGACCATTTTGGTGCGAACGGCGTCGGCCGTATCCAGGGCATTGGCGCCCGCGGCCTGGCGGACCGCCAGGGCGGCGCTCGGTTTGCCGTTGAACAACCCCTCGATATCGTAGCGCTCGGTGCCCAGTTCGGTCCATCCCACGTCCCGCACGCGCACAATGGCGCCGTCGGGATTGATGCGAAGGGGGATGGCGGCGAACTCCTCCGGGGTCTTGAGGAGGTTCTGGACGATGATGGAGGCGTTCAACCGCTGCCCCTCCACTGCCGGTGCCCCGCCGAACTGACCCGCGGAGATCTCCACATTATAGGCGCGAAGGGCGGTGATGACGTCATCGATGGTGAGCTTGTAATTGGTCAGCTTGTCCGGATTCAGCCAGACCCGCATGGCATACTGGCCGCCGAAGCTCTCCACCTCGCCCACGCCCGGCACCCTTGCCAGAACCTTTTCAATGTTGGATTGGGCATAGTCTCTAAGGTCATTGCCATTCATGCTCCCGTCTTCCGAGATGAGTCCGACGATGATGAGCCAGTTGCGGGTGGATTTGCTCACCTTGACGCCCTGACGCTGGATCACGTCGGGGAGGCTGGCCATGGCGAGTTGCAGCTTGTTTTGAACCTGAGACCAGGCCAGGTCCGGATCGGTGCCCGGGGCAAAGGTCAGTTCGATTCTCCCGGCGCCCGAGCCGTCGCTGGTGGCGGTCATGTACAACAGCTTGTCGAACCCGGTCATCTTCTGTTCGATGATCTGGATCACGCTGTTTTCCACGGTCTCGGCCGAGGCCCCGGGATAAAAGGCATCGATGGCGATGGAGGGGGGGGCGATGGGCGGATACTGGGAGATGGGCATATTATGGATGGCCAGGCCGCCGGCCAGCATCATGACGATGGCGATGACCCATGCAAAGACCGGGCGATCCAGAAAGAATTTGGACAGCATCAGACCCTCCGTTACCCTGTTTTCATCCCTTTTCCGGGCCCTGTGCCGGCTGGCGGTCCGCCCTTTGGCCCGGCCTTGCCGTTGTCAAAGGGGACGACCTTCACGGTGGCGCCCGGCCGGACATTCAGCATCCCTTCCACAATCAGACGCTCACCGCCTGAAAGGCCCGATGTGACCAGCCATTGGTTATCGATGGCCCGGTCGAGGGTCAACCTGCGCTGCCGTACCTGTCCGGTCTCATCCACGATCAGGGCGATGGGTTCTCCCTTTGAATTGCGGCTCACCCCCTGCTGAGGCACCAGGATGGACTCCTCGGCAATGCCTTCCTGGACCACGGCCCGAACAAACATGCCCGGCAGGAGAACCGACCTGGGATTGGGAAAGATGGCCCTGATGATAACGGAGCCGGTGGTGGGGTCCACGGTGACGTCGCGGAACTGGAGTACCCCTTCCAACGGGTATGGCGTGCCGTCCTGGAGGACGAGGTTGACCTTTTTGTGATTCTCTCCGCTCTGTTTCAGCCGGCCCGCATCCAGGCTGTGCTTCAACCGCTGAAGTTCAGCCGCGGACTGGGCCACATCCACGTAGATCGGGTCTATCTGTTGGATGGTCGTCAGTTCCTGAGGCTGATAGGCCGTTACCAGGGCCCCATCCGTCACATTGGATCGGCCGATGCGGCCGGAGATGGGCGCTGTGATGCGGGTATAGCCCAGATTGATGCGGGCGGTTTTTACCGATGCCTTCCAATACTCGACCTCCGCTTCCGCCTGTCTGAGGGCGGCGGTCTTATCCTCATAATCCTGCTGACTGATGGCGCTCGTGGCCGCCAGCTTTCGATAGCGTTCGGCCTTTGAACGGATCGCCGGGAGATTGGCCTCGGCCTTGGCAAGGGAGGCCTTGGCATTATCCAGGGCCGCCTGAAACGGGGCCGGGTCGATCTGATAGAGCACATCGCCCGCATTGACTTCGGCCCCTTCCGTGAACAGGCGTTTCTGGATCAGACCGCTGACCTGGGGACGGATTTCCGCGATGCGAAAGGCGCTGGTGCGGCCCGGTAATTCCGTGGTGAGGAGGACAGGCCGGGTAGACACCGTCACCACCGCCACCTCGGGGGGAGGGGGCGGCACGGCCTCCTGATTGTTTCCGTTTTGGCAGCCGGATGCCCACAAGAGGGCACCCGCCAGAACCGAAAATGCCGTTGTCCGGTCCAATAGGGTCTTATTGTTCTTTTTCAGTCGCATGGAAGGCCTCGGTTGTAGAAGCTTGAAGCTCAAAGCTGAAAGCTGAAAGCTGGAAAGCTCAAAGCTCAAAGCTGAAAGCTGAAAGGAAAAAGAAGTTATCAGTTATCGGTTATCGGGTGGGGGCAATGTGCTCCCTGCTCCCTGCCCCCTGCCCCCTGCTCCCTGCTTCACTGCGCGATCAGTCCCTTGAAAAAAATATCCAGAATGGCGTCAGGGTTCTCCGGATAGGGATGACGCCCGGGCGATTCGAGCCACAGCAGGAGAAAGGCGTCCACCACACTGTCGAGGGCGAGGGCCAGATGATAGGGGGAAGCGATCTTCCGGATCCGTCTGTTCCTGATGCCGCTCTCAAAGACAGCGGCCAGTCTCTCCAAAAACGCATAGTATCGTTTCCGAAGGGCCTCATCCAGTCCTGCCCGGATATTGAAGCTCGCCCCCTTGCTCTCCGCCAGAAAGAGGCGGATAAAGGGAAGGTTGCTGCGAAACATTTGGCCTTTGATCCGGACGTAATTTCTGAGTTTTTCGACGTCGTCATCCGGCGTTTCAATCGCCTGCACCAGGGCCTCTTCAAAGTTGTCGCATTCCTCCAGGACCAGGGCCTTATAGAGGTCCTCCTTGTTCTGGAAGACCGTATAGAGAGTTCCGATGGCAAACTCGGACTTTTCGGCGATCTCGTGCATGGAGACGTTGTGGTACCCCTTTTCGGCAAACAGATCGAGTGCGGCCGCGAGCATCTCCTGACGCTGTCGCAGTTTCTCTCTTTCCCGTCTTGGAAGTCTTTGGTTGCTCATGGCGTGTCCTCCCGGGGCCCCAGGGCATCCTCATGTACATAAATGTGACGTCACATTGCAAAAAGTGAATAGCGCGTCAAAATACAAGATTGTTCACGCCCCTGTCAAGGGATATCTGCAGCCTGCGGCCGGTCAATATGCCCATCCCCGGCCAAGAATGTTTACATCCCCTTATTCCGTGTGGTAAGGTTCCGAATTTCGATTCTTTTATCCGCAATGCCGCAGGCGTCGCCCGATAACCCTCGGGAGAGGGAGGGTCTTTTAAGTCGCTTCGGCACGTGTGTTGCCGTTATTATTCCGGAGGCGTCGGGGCAGCAGTCTCAGCGTCGTGACAGGGGATCATTTATGGGATTGGAACAAAAGGGGATGGATATGACCGCGAGCAAAAGTTTCCTGGATAAGCTGGTTCAGACATGTCCCGATGGGATTATCGGCATCGATCGAAAAGGGACCGTGATGATCTTTAATTCAGCTGCTGAAACATTGACGGGTCGGACTGCTGAAGCGGTTATCGGGAAGATGCCTATTTCAACCGTATATGATGTCCCTGAAAGAGCGAAAGAAATCAAGAAGGAGATCTACGCTGAAGACCGGGGAGGGCAGGGACGGGTGGAGGGGATCGAGGTACTGGTAAAAGGCGCCGGCGGGAGAATGATCCCGATCCGTCTCTCTGCGGCATTGATCTTTGAAGATGATGTGGAGGTGGGGAGCGTCGGGTTTTTTCATGATTTGACCGACCGAAAGGAGATGGAGGAGGAACTGCGCCGGCGGTCCATTACCGACAGCCTGACGAATCTCTATAACCGGAGACAATTTCATACCGTTCTCACGGAAGAGATGGCCAGGTCCGTCCGATACGGAGGCCCGCTGAGCCTGGCCGTGTTGGACCTGGACAACTTCAAACCGTTCAATGACACCTACGGACATCAGGAGGGGGACACAATTCTTCGCCTGGTGGCTGAATGCATCGGTTCCGTGTTCCGCTCAACAGACCATGCATTCCGGCTGGGCGGAGATGAGTTCGGGGTGTTGCTGGTGGAAACCAGGCTTGTCGATGCCGGGCAGGTGATGGAGCGCTTCAGGACCCATTTTGCTGAAAAATGGCCCCAGAGAATGGCCTACCTGGGCCGGAAACTTCGGCCCGTGGCCATGAGTATCGGTGTGGCCCAAATGTCGCCGGGAGAAAAGGCGGATAAGTTACAGCTCAGGGCCGATCTGGCCATGTATGAGGCCAAGAATGCCGGCGGCGACCGGGTGGTTCTGGCATCCAAACAGATCGGGGTATGACACCCTGAGATTGTATTGTTCGATAGCTGACCCGTCCCGGGCATCGGGCCGCGTCGTCTCGGGAAAGCATTCCCAACAATAGTTACAGCCGTGCCGTTTTTTCTTAATAAAGATGGGTTCTGTCGGGCAAATTCACCGTTGATATTTCTTGCATCAGGAGGATGGCTTTTTCCCGGTTTGGGGGGGTGCGCATCCCATATCTTTTGACCGCGACATGGCTGAAAGCCGTCGATACAGAGTGGCCATACTCACCCCCAAATACGCTGCGGCCGCCCGTTTTCCTTTTGTGGAATTTCCAAATAGCCGAATCGCCTCCTCCACTAACAGACGCTCTACCTGATCGACGGTCCTCAGATTCCGGTCCTTTTCCACTTTCCTTTGTTCCCGGAGATATGAAGGGAGATCATCCAGTTCGATCAGGCCCGCGTCTCTGATATTGCACACATACTCGACAATGTTTTTGAGTTCACGAACATTTCCCGGCCATTGATAGGCAAAGAGAAAGGCTAATGCTTCAGGGCTGAAACCCTGTACGGCATGTCCTAGACGTTGATTTGTTTTGCCCAGGAAATGTTCCAGAAGCAATGGAATATCCATGAGGCGGTCCCTCAAAGGCGGGACGTGTAAGGGAATCACATTCAGCCTGAAATAAAGATCCTCCAGAAACGATTTTTCCTGAACCATTTTATTCAGATTCTTGTTGGTGGCTGCGATAATCCTGACATCGATCTTGGGGGCATTCAGCCCTCCGACCTTTTCCAGCACGCAGTTGTCCAAAAATCGCAAGATCTTGGATTGTCCATCCAGAGAGAGATAGCCGATTTCATCCAGAAAAAGAGTCCCTTTATCTGCCATCTCAAATCTGCCCATCTTGCCGTTTCTGTGCGCCCCTGTAAATGCCCCGGCTGAATAGCCGAATACCTCGCTTTCAAACAGGACGTCCGGAACCGCACTGCAGTTGATGGTGATGAACGGGTTGTATTTTCGAAGGCTCTCGTAGTGGACGAGTGACGCAACCAACTCCTTCCCGGTGCCGGTTTCGCCGGTGATCAAGACGGTGGAGGAGCTTTTTGAGATTTTTTTGACAAGATCTTTCAATTCTGAGACAGCTTCTGATCTGCCGATAAACTCCAGACCCCGTGCCGCGTTCACATAAGTTCTTTTCGGGGCATGGGCGGGGACAGGATGACGAAATACAATGATATGGCCGTCCTTGGGACAATCCGGCTTGATTGGTTTCCTACAGGCAGAGAGTTTTCGGCTTGCCCCTTTTGCGTTTTCCAATTTGCCGAATTCGGAGGCACACATGTCTATTTCCTGTCCCAAAAATTCAGAACTCCTGCCCAGAAGTTCACTCCTTTTCGCCCCCAAAAGCTTTTCCCCGAATTCGTTGATGTTGAGAATTTGACTATTCCGGTCCGTTAAGATCAGCCCTTCTTCGACGGAACTGATGATCCGGGTCATCTCATCGGAACCCAACAATCTCTCCTGATCAGACGCTTTCCCGACAAACATATCCGCCATAAGATCTGCAATCTCATCCGACAGCCTCGACAGGCAAAGCGCCTTATCTGTCATTACCCTTTTCTGGTGGTGGGTATACCCGAGAAGACCAAAGATTCCAACAACACGATCGGCATATTTGATAGGACTGGAAATCACCGAACTGTATGGACACATGGAACGTATTTCACACCTCATACATTCCCGGGTCTCCTTCGGCGCTTCTATCTCAAAACTTTCTCCATACATGATCGATTTATGGACATAGGAATCCCGAGGCCGTCTGGTTCCGACATTTTTTTTATACTGACCGGTCCCGGCCACGGCGATAAGATTTTCGTCGATAACCATAATCTCGGTACTGAGCATCGGCCGCAATACATTGCAAAAGGACTGAATGGTATTTCTTGAAAGGGAGAGCTGATTCATTTGGATCTGTTTCCCTTAGGGCTCCTGATAAAGCAGAACGGTTTGGGATTTTTGCGATGGAGAAGGATTATAACATGAATTCTCAGATTGACAACAGGTTTGATGCGACTTGCATAGGTTTCTCTCTTTATGAGAACTCATTAAGGTGTTTTCTTCGCCGCCTGGGGCGCTGCCTGTACTGGCCATGCGCGCTTTCAGAGGAAATTAGTTAACCATATTGAGGAGTTGTGTTCGCTACTCGACCCGCTCCAATACATCCGGCAAGTCATGGCATAAATCGTGCTGAGCTGTAAGAGACCAGACGTTCATTTGACCTGTAATCATCTGTGTTGATCATCTTTATGACAGTGCGGAAGTGGGCGTCGGTTATCCGTTAAGACGCAATATCCGTGACTTTTCTGAAACATAAGGAGAAATTGGTGCCTTATCAGTAAGCCGTGGGGGGGTCTCCTTCGAGGATTTGCCACGAATCATCGGAACGGCAGTAACCCTGTAACATAATCCGTTATAGCCCGAGGACAGCCATTAAACTCTTTGTCTGTAACTTCTCTGCCACGTGCGAAGAAGTTTGCCCGTGGGCGTCCAAAACGCTTCTGGGACTTGGGTGAAACCTCTTTGGTTGTGGCTGCCTGGCCGCCTTAGTTAGGACGTTTGCGCTTGCTGTCTTTCCATCATCAATATCCAGAGCTATGGGGGCGGGCATCGACCGTCACGCATCCATATTGATGCGGCTCTTATGAAGAGATTCCCACGCGCTCCCTACACCGAAGGAAGGTTCAGCACAGGAGAAAACCCGTTCCTGTAGGGCTGACATTCCTGGGGAGTTACGCAAGGTCTTTTATTGTCGCGGATGGTAAGCCGCCCTGGGAAGAATGGGCGGTTTGCTCCCAACTAAAACCCGCGCAACAGCTTTTCGTGCTTTTTTCATGGTGCTGTTTATTCGATACACAAGGGAGGTGGTATTATCGGTTGATGCTATTTTTGCCCGATCTTTCTGAATAGTCAATAGATTTTTTACCCTATTTGAGTGCAGTAAGGAGGATTTTATGCCGCATCGAGAATACTACAAACTGTTGTCGCCTGAGTTCAAATATACAAAGGCGTTTTGCACTGACGACGATATCGCCATGGCCGAAACCATCAGAAAATTCGTCAATAAGGAAATTATGCCGCACCGCCAGGACCTGGAAGGAGGGTGGCACAGAGACGAAAAGCTCGCCCTTGAAACTCAGCATGAATTGTATGCCAAACTCTGTGATTTGGGGGTGACCAAATCCAATCTTCCTGCCGCTTATGGAGGTTTGGGGCTGTCCCCAGTCGTCCGCCAGATGGTCAACGAAGAGATCTCCCGGGGAGACATCGGCCTGGGGACAATGGTTGGAAAGATTCACTGGATTGTGTCGTTTATGCTAGCGGCCAATAGAGACGATCTCTTGAAGGAGTTTGCGGACAGGATCACCGGAAAGGAGTCTTGGACAGCCTGTGTGGCGATCACCGAGCCTGCGGGAGGAGCGAATCTGGAAGATCCGGCGCAGCAATACCGGACCATTCGGACCGTCGCCAGAGAAGACGGTGATGACTATGTGATTAACGGCCATAAGATCTGGCCGGGACCTTCCGGGCCTGCTGAACATTTTCAGAGCAGGCATCTAAAAGGGCATCTGGGGTATTGGACCGTTGCCACAACCGATCCTCAGAAAGGGGAAGAAGGCGTAGGCCTTTTCTATATTCCCCCTGATGCCAAAGGCATGACCTTTTCCAACCCTTACGAGAAGATGGGATTCTGCTGGTCCGACGAAAACGTGGACATCTATTTTGACGATGTACGCATCCCCAAAAAATACCGGATAGATGTGGAACCGGGCCAGGGAGCCAATATCGTCAGGGGGTATGTTATCGGTCTGGGGAGGCTTGCCGGCGCGGCTCGTCTTGTAGGGCTTTCTCAGGCGGTGCTGGAGATTGTGTTGAATTCGACCAAGCACAGGGAAATTGTCGGCATTCCCCAACGGGATCGTTCATTGTTTGCAAATCATATCGCAGAGATGTTCAGGTATATGGATGTTGCCAGACAATACTATCTATCCGTTACATGGCAGGTGATGCACCCCGAGATATATGGCGCCCACTGGTCTCATGAGATGATCGCCAAATATTCCGCAGCACGGTCCTTTTCAGCGGACTGCGCCGGCTTTGTCTGCAACCGGGGAATGGAAATGATGGGGTCTTATGGCTATTCCTACGAGTTCAATCTGGAAAAATATATGCGGGATTACAAGATCGTGCAGATGTGGTTGGGAGGAGCGCAGAGAGATCGATTGGACATCGCCCAAGGTCTTTACGGACCGTTTACATGGGGCGGGTTTGATCAATGGGCTCAGAAGCAGGTTTTGGCCAAATAAAAAGGCGTATAACAATATGGAAGATTAGGGGGAAGCGCATGTGGAATCAAGTGAATGATCTAATGGTAGGGGCCTGCGACTTCCACATTCATGCAGGTCCTGATGTGGCGCCGCGCCAGCAGGACCTGGTAGAGGTTGCAACAGATGCATGCGAGTCAGGAATGAGGGTCTTGGCATTTAAAGACCATAATACCGCTACTGCGGACCGGGTCAATTTGGCAAAAAAATTTGTTCCGGACAGCGTGACGCTGATCGGCGGCATCGTGCTGAATTATGCGGTAGGCGGTTTTAACCCGGAGGCCGTTGAGCAGGCCCTGTTGTTGGGCGCGAAAATCGTTTGGATGCCGAGCATGGACGCATCCCTGACCATAGAAAAAGTACATGTGAGCCAGGAGACGCCATGGCTATTGCCGTTTGTTAAACTGCGACAGCCGGAAAAGGGGCTGAGCGTGCTGAATCAATGGCCTTCCGGGGACGACATCAGGTCCGAAGTCAAGGAAATATTAAAATTGATTGCGGAAAAAAATGCCATTCTGGATACCTGTCATCTTTCAGCCCATGAATGCGCACTCCTCATCGACGAGGCCTTGAACATCGGGGTCGAGAGAATCATCGTCACGCACCCTAACTGCAGCGTCAATCCGATGACCATCGACGAGCAAAAGGAACTGGCCGCAAAAGACGACCGGATATATCTGAATTATGCCTTCCTCCCCTGCATGCCGTTATTTGACCGGCAGCATCCGAAGCGCATCGCAGAGATGATGGATGCTGTGGGATTTGATCGTTGTCTGATCTTTTCGGATTTCGGGCAGATGGTCAACCCCCCTCCGGTGGAGGGATACAAGATGTTCATTGCCAGTCTCCTTGCGGTGGGTGTAGGTATTGAGGATATCAAGAAAGTCGCTTCCAGGAATCCGGGACGTCTCCTGAACCTGGATTAGACATCGGCCGAGATCTGAACATTTGGCGGCCGGGATGATACCCATGCCGCCGAACTGAAACAGATGGTCCGGATGCAAAGGAGGTGATATCGGGGTGAAATTTGAGAGGGCGGCATAGGCCGGGTATTTGGCGCGGCATATGGAATTTCGGGGGTAGACAGGAATCATGTCGAAACCAACCAACTTTCCGAAAAAAGGAGGAGCAAGATGAAAATACGGTTACTGGATTTTGGAGCATTGACAGCGGATCTTGGGTGGACAATGGAGGCAGCAGGGGTGTCGACCCACAGCGAACCCGCCCCCGGGACCCTGCGACGGAATTTTCAGATGCTGGGTGCCCTTATCGAGCATCCCAAGCGCGGCGTCATTCTATATGAAATAGGCCCTGCCCCCACATGGAAAGAATTGTGGCCGGAGCCTGTACAAGAGGTGTTCGGGATCACGCGCTATGAGGAGGAAAACAGGCTTGACAAGCAATTGGAGAAGGCCGGATATACACTAAAAGATGTGTCGGCCATTATCATCGGCCATCTGCATCTGGATCATGCCGGGGGTCTGGAGTTTTTCAGGGGCATGGATGTGCCGATATATGTTCATGAAGAGGAGTTGAAATACGCTTTTTATGCCATTGCGACCAAGCAGGACTTCGGGGCCTATATCCCCCACTACATCGATGCGTCATTCAACTGGAAGGCCGTCCATGGAGAAGAATTCCAGATTTTTGAAGGGATAACCCTTTATCATACGCCGGGTCACACTCCCGGTGTGATATCCATGAAGGTGGACCTGAATAATTCAGGCTCATTCTTATTTACCTCGGACACGATGTTTTTCAAAGAAAATTTCTACGATGAGAAGCCGCCTGGATGGCTCATCCGGGATATGGGAGGTTGGTGGAAAAGCCTCGCCAAGCTCAAGAACATCGCCTCTTTGAACGATTCCCATGTCATTCTCGGTCACGATGGGGATATCTTTGCAGAATATACGAAAAAACCTTTTTATGATTAGACGACTGTGATTTCCGCTGGCCCGCCTTGCCGGCAATGCAGACTCAGATGATTTCGGGGGGCACTAGGGCACCAGTGTCCCCCTTTTTTGATCAGCTGTGACCAAGCGGGTTATCAGCAGATGAAATTGAATACCAAGAGGTGGGCTCCCGAATGCCCAGAATCGTCAATCGCATCCGGGGCCAGGGCTTTTTCAAGATCATAACCGGTCTACAAGGAGGTGAATACGATGAGCACATTTGCTGAGTTGGCATCGGAGTTGGAAGGTTTGTTACGACTCAAGATTTCGCCGGTCGGCATCAAGTTATTTCCTAAGAGGAGCGATATCCCTATGGAATTTGAGGTCATAAGCGCAACTTGCGCTGTTTGCCAAATCATTGGAAAGGCAAGATACCATGAGACAGGTGTGGCCACCACCAGGGATGCCGTAACGGCTTGCGGTCTGGGGGGTGCTGTGCTGGGGTTTTATGATGCTGCTCCCGATGTTGCGGATGGAACCAGGAATGAGGGCGCCTGGGCAAAGAGCGTGGCAGCATCCAAAAAACTGGCTCAGGATAGAATGATGATCGAAAAAGGACGGTTCGAAGCATTCGGCGCTGCGCCGCTCAAAAAGATGACGGTTGAACCGGATATTGTGCAGGTTTGGGGGACCCCCGTTCAGATGCTCCAACTGGTTTACGCCCATATATGGGATGGGGGCGATAATGTGCAACTAAGCACTAATGGTCACGGCGCCAGCTGTTACGAGGCCCTGGTTGTCCCTTATGTTACCGGCAAGGTCAGGTTGGCTATTGCAGATATCGGCGATCGCAGGTTTGCATACGCGGCGGACAACGAGATGATCGTGGGATTCCCTGTTGCGGATCTTGAAAGGCTTACTGTAAATTTGCGGGAATCATACGCCGGCGCCTATAAATATCCGTATGCCTATTACATGTTCCCAATATGGGAAGGCGCCCTGGAGCGGTGTAAGGCATAATGGAAAGAATGGACTGAAAAATCGCTATATCAGAATCTTTGGTGGTAACTACTCTGCACCATGCGGAGAAGTTGGTGTTTTATCGGTAAGCGCGTGGGCGTCCAGAACGCTTCTGGGACTTGGGTGAAACCTGTTTGGTTGTGGCCGTCTGGCCGCCTTAGGGAAGTTTTTAAGAGCGATTTTCTTGTCAGTTGGAGCTGGTCTCAGCCGCTGGTCCGCTCATGCATCCCGAAAAATGCTCCTGACGCGCACCTGCGAGAGGGCCGCCGTGAGGAAAAGGCTGCAATTACACCCTATAGTGTGATATGTAGGCCGGAACTGTTTACCCTGCCGATGCGTCGTGTGGTATGATAAGGCATCTTCAGGCAAAGGGGCGGGGGCAACGGCGCAGGACCCTGTTCCGTCGGATCAGTTGTATCCTGCGTCTTTCTCCCAAATGGGATGCGACAAGGGAAGTTGTTGAGGATCGGGCAGGAGAAAGGCCATGACTGACAAGACCGATGCAATCAGGCGCAGCGCGGTTCTCGAGAATGCGGTCGAGAATACCAACGAGGCATTTATCACCATCGACGCCCGCCACCAGGTGGTCTTCTTCAACAAGGCCGCGGAAAGGATCTTCGGCTATGACCGGGGGGAGGTGGTGGGGTATGATCTTGACCGGATCATGACCCCTACGTGCGCCCGGAATCACCGGGAGGCCGTAGCGAGATACGTCAGCACCAGGATTCCCCGCCGGATCGGTCACGATACGGAGATCGTGGTGACTCGAAAGAACGGCGAAACATTCCCGGCCAGTATCTCCTTTTCCGTGTCCGAGGCGGGCGGCGAGACCTACTTTACAGGCATCATTCGGGACCTCACCGAGATCAAGGCCCTTCAAGACCAGCTCATCCAGTCCGAACGTCTCGCGGCCCTGGGGCAGTTCGTGGCCGAAGTCAGTCATGAGATAAAGAATCCCTTGATGATGATCGGCGGATTTGCCCGGCAGCTCGCCAAGGAGATAGACGACGAAAAGGCCCTCTCCAAGTTAAACATCATCGTGACGGAGGTGGCCCGCCTGGAAAATCTTTTGAACGAATTCAGGGACCTTTATTCGCCGAAGCGCCTCGATATGGAGGACATCGACGTCAACGCCCTGGTTAAAGAGGTCTATGACTTTGTGCGGGACGACTGCAACATGAAGCATATTCAGGCGGAGTTTACCCCCGCCCCCGGAGACCTGACCGTGACCGGGGATCGGGCCAAGCTCGAGCAGGTGCTGCTCAACCTGACAAAAAACGCCATGGAGGCCATGGAAACGGGGGGACATCTTTGGCTCGAAACGCGTCGCAGGGAAAAAAGGGTGGAGATCGTTGTCGCCGATGACGGATGCGGCATTTCAGAAGCGCAACAGGCCAAAGTGTTCTCCCCCTTTTTTACCGGGAAAAAAAAGGGCTCCGGCCTGGGCCTGAGCGTATCCAAAAACATTGTAGCGCAGCACCCCCACAGCACCCTGACCTTTCAAAGCCGGAAAGGGAAGGGGACGGTGTTTACCTTGAGCATGCCCCTGAAGGGCGATGCATAACTTCTCTGCAACGTGCGAAGAAGTTTTCCCGTGGGGGTCTCTGCCTCCCGCCCAGGAGGCGGGACAAAAACCGAATACAGCTCCTGGGGACGGCAGCAGGGCTTTACAATACAGTCTGTTCCAGCCCCAAGTACAACCTTTTATGGGAGGGTATGTCCTTGCTGCCTTTCCGTAAACATTATCCGGAGCCCGGGGGCGGCCGCCGAACCATACGACCGCATTTTATTGCAGCTCTTGGGCAGAGACCCCCACGGGCGTCCATAGGTGAAACCTTTTGGTTGCGGCTGTCAGGCCGCCTTGGGAGGATGTGAATGGCGAGTGAGGAAGAAACCAGAAAAAGGACCCAGGAGACGGCCAAGAAGCTTTTTGGAAAGGGCGTCCGGATGGATCCGCCCTACCTGATGTGGAAGGAATTCGACAGGGACCTGGCCAATGATTTTTCAAAATTCATCACCGGGAACCTCTATTCCCGCACTGTCCTGACACTGCCGGAGAGGCAGATGGCGGCCTGTGCCATGCTGGCGGCCCTCCGGGCAGGGGATGAGTTGAGACTTCACGTCAATGCGGCCCTGAATGTGGGGTGCGACCCGAGGAAACTGGCGGAGGTCTTTTTCCAGGTGGCCACCTATGCAGGGATGCCGGCGGTCAACGAGGCCCTTTCGGTTTACCGGGAGGTCCTCAAGGAGAGGGGAGAGTGGCCCGTATCCGACCGGAAATCCCCGGATTCGTAACGGTCATCATCCAGAGATTGAAGGCCGCCGGCTACGACACCTATGTGGTGGGCGGGGCGGTGCGCGACGCCTTATTGAAACGACCCATAGTGGACTGGGATGTGGCCACCTCTGCCCCGGCCGGTAAGATCAAGACCATCTTCCGCGATCAGCGGCAGTTTGCCCTGAGGCATGATACCGTAACCCTGGTCCATTCAGGCGCCCATTTTGAAGTGACGCCGTTCAGGGGATCGGAAAACGATCTTATCAATGACCTGTCGCGCCGGGATTTCACCATCAATGCCATGGCCGTTGATCCGGATGATATGGAGGTGATCGACCCCTTCCACGGGGAGTCTGATATCCGGCAGAGGGTCCTTCGGGCGGTGGGAGATCCTGAGGAGCGGTTCAGGGAAGACCCGCTGCGCCTCCTGCGGTGCGTACGACTGGCATCAGAACTCTGTTTCCGGATCGATACGGAAACGATAACAGGCCTCGGCAAGACCGCCTCCCTCCTGTCGTCCACAGCCCCGGAGCGCATCAGGGACGAACTCATGAAGCTCCTCATGACCTCGAAACCTTCCGGATCCTTTTATCTCATGGTCAGAACAGGACTCTTGAAGACCTTCCTCCCCGAACTCCTCGAAGGATATCTCAAACAACAGAATCACCATCACCGCCATACCATCTTCAGACATATTACTGAAACCATCGACCAGGTCCGGCCGGACCCTGTCCTGCGGCTGACCGCCCTTTTGCATGACATTGCCAAGCCCCGAAGCCGGGTGAAACACCGGGGAACCTGGCGTTTCTGCGGCCATGAAAAGGAAAGCGCCCTATTGGCCGAGGAAATCCTTAACCGGCTCAGGTTCAGCAGGGAGGTGGTGAGACGGGTAACCCATCTCATTCGACACCATATGATCGGATATGATCCGGGATGGAGCGATGCCGCGATCCGGCGCCTGATATATCGCGTGGGAGACAGGCACATTCAAGACCTTCTGGAATTCCGCCGGGCCGATCTCCTGGCCCACGGCCTCACAGACCATGATCCGGCCTTGATGGCTGAGCTGGAACAACGGGTGGCGGAACAGGTCCGGCAGGAGGCCCCCACCGGGAGAAAACAACTTGCCGTGAACGGAAACACGGTGATGGAAATCACGGGCCTGCCACCCGGTCCGGCAGTGGGAAGGGTGTTGCGGGATCTGCATGAAAAGGTCCTGGACCATCCGGAATTGAACAATAGGGAGGAGCTGAAAACTATTCTCAAATTTATCCGAACTTATCCTTGACCATTCAATCTTCACCCTCTATACTCCGATGACAAAATATCCCACATCACCCATGGAGGAACATGAACGCCCATTTTAAGTCGATCAAAATCAGGATGAAGCTGGCCGTCGGGATATTCGTTCTGCTGGCCTTTGCCGGCTGTATGACGGATTCGACTCATGTAAAATCAGAGGCGGTCTCATCACCCGCAACCCTCACATCCATGAACGGCCTCCCCACTGAACTGTCATCCGCACCCATGGAGAAAACTCCCCCTCCTTCCACCATCGATGCCACAGCAGAAATGCCGGGCGGAATGGCATTGAACCGTCCGGTTACGCATCCTGCAACCGACCTGATAGAAGAACCGCTGTCCCCCTATGAAAAGGAGGAAGTGACCCTATTCACGGCCAAACCTGAAAGGACAACGAAATCCGCTCAGGCGCTCCTTGACTCGGCCCTGGAGTTCTGCAACGCAAGCAACGATTTCTGGGAAAGGGGGGACCTGGAAAACGCGGTAGACGCCCTTGATCAGGCCTATTCCCTCATCCTGATGATTTCCCCTGACCATTCTCCCGAGATCCTCCAGCAGAGGGACGATCTTCGATACACCATATCCCAGAGGATCACTCAGGTCTATTCGTCCCGTTTTACCGTTGTGAACGGATTTCACAAGGCCATTCCCCTGGACATGAATCCGGATGTGCAGAAGGCGCTGTCATTGCTGAAAGGGAGGGAAAGAGATTTTTTTCTCAATGCGTACCGTCGTTCCGGCAAATACCGTCCCGCCATTGTAAAGGCCCTCAAAGAGGCCGGGCTTCCGGAGGAGCTTTCGTGGCTGCCGCTGATCGAAAGCGGGTTCAAGGTAAAAGCGCTGTCCAGGGCCAGGGCCCTCGGGATGTGGCAGTTCATCGCATCCACCGGATATAAGTACGGATTAATTAGAGGCCAGTGGGTCGACGAACGGATGGATCCTGATAAATCGACCCAGGCCGCTATCGCCTACCTCAAGGAACTGCATCAGATTTTCGGAGACTGGCAAACGGTCCTTGCCGCCTACAACTGCGGCGAAGGGAGGGTGTTGAGATGCATAAATTCCCAAAAAATAAATTATTTAGACCATTTTTGGGATCTTTATAAGAAACTGCCGTCCGAGACCGCCTTTTATGTCCCCAAGTTCCTGGCCGTGCTCCACATCCTGAATGATCCGGAGGCCCACGGCTTCACTCTGCCGCCGGTGGATGAAGAGATAAAAACAGAGACGGTTACCATTAACAAACAGGTCTCCCTCAAGACCATGGCCGGGCACATCGGCGTATCAGATGAGGTCCTGGAAGAACTGAACCCGGCGCTCAGGCGCAACTCCACCCCCCCGAGACCCTATGACTTCAAGGTGCCTGTGGGGAAAAGCGCCGTGCTCCTGGCGGAGCTGGACAATATTCCCCAGTGGAAGCCCCCCGTGTCAACGACCGCCTATGTGACCCATAAGGTGAGAAAAGGGGAAACCCTCTCCACCATCGCCCGCAGATACGGGACCAGCGTCAGGGCCGTCATGACCCGGAATCATCTCAAGAGCAGTGGCTACATCAAGGCCGGCTGGAACCTCAAGATCCCCACCCGGGGGGGCTATGCCCCTGCCGCGACCCGGGTCGCTTCCCAAACGTCCTCACCGCAGGCGATCCGTTCCTCCGGGAAACCTTCTCTGAGTAAGTATGTGGTCCGAAAAGGCGACTCCCTCTACAAAATCGCCAAACGATTCAACACCACCACCAATGAGATACAGTCCCAGAATCGACTGCGCAACAGCCGTCTGAGCATCGGGCAGGTCCTGATCATTTCCGGACCCTCTGAAGAATCCGCCGGTGTAGGGACCGAGACCTACAAGGTCCTGAAAGGAGACTCCCCCTACATTATCGCCGTGAAACACCAGATGGACCTTTCAGAACTCCTGCGGATGAACAGACTGACCCCCAGAAGCACCATCTTTCCGGGCCAGACACTGATCGTCAAAAATCAATAGATCTGTTTACACTTCATTTTTTCCAGAAGGCCGGCGCCAGAAGCACAATCACCGTGTAAATCTCCAGCCGGCCGAGCAGCATACACAGAACCAGCACCCACTTTCCGAGCAGGGGGACGTCCAGGTAATTCCTCACCGGTCCCACCAGCCCGAATCCCGGCCCGATATTTCCTATGGTTGCGGCAACCGAGGCAAAGGACGATACGAAATCGAGACCTAATGCGGCCATGATCAGGGAAGCCGTTACAAAAAGGCTTAGATAGAGGATAAAGAAACCCCAGATGCTGCCGAGGATGTCCGCAGGAACCGGCCGGCCGGCCAGTTTCAGTGTGGTTACCGCATGGGGGTGAATGACCTGAAACATCTGGTGATAGCTATGCCGTATCAACAGCATGATACGCATAATCTTCATGCCCCCGCCGGTGGAACCCGCCATGGCTCCTAAAAACATGCAGATGAGGAGGACCAATTGGGAAAAAGCGGGCCATGTCTCGTAATCCGCAGAGACAAATCCGGTGGTAGTGATGATGGAGCTGACCTGAAAGGCGGCGTGTCTAAAGGCCTGGCCGATGGAGGTATATACCGTACCGTAGATATCGAGGGTGATCAGGGCCATGAAGACCGCCACCAGAATCAGGAACACCCGGCACTCCGAATCCCTCCCGAAGATCCTCAGATCTCCTTTAATGAGCCGGTAGTGAAGCGCGAAATTAATCCCGGCCAGGATCATGAACACCACCAGTACCCCCTCAAAATATAGATTATTGTAGTGGGCGATGCTCATGTTTTTTGTGGAAAACCCGCCGGTCGGCAGGGTGCAGAAGGCATGACAGACCGCATCAAAGATAGGCATCCCCCCGATAGCCAGGAGGATCATCTCAAGCAGGGTGAACAACAGGTAGACCTTCCAGAGGGTTTTGGCGGTCTCGGATATCCGGGGTTTCAGTTTGTCTACCACCGGACTGGGGACCTCTGCCTTGTAAAGCTGCATGCCCCCGATTCCCAGGTAGGGGAGAATGGCGATGGAAAGCACGATGATCCCCATCCCACCCAACCACTGGGTCAGGCTCCTCCAGAGTAAAATGCCCTCGGGGAGGGATTCGATATCCGTGAGGATACTGGCACCGGTGGTTGTAAAACCGGAGAGGGATTCAAAATAGGCATTTGTGAAATCGGGGATGACACGGGAGAGGAGATAGGGGAGCGTCCCCACCAGGCCGGCCGTGATCCAGCCCAGGGTCACAATGGCGACGCCGTCCCGGTGGTTTAACTGTCTGTCTTGGTGATGTCTTGTCCCCACAAAGAGGATGAAGCCGGTTAGAAGGGTGATGGCCATGGAGGAAGCAAGCGCGGACGTGCTGTTGTCCCGGAAAAGAAAGGAGACCAGGAGGGGCCCGGCCATGCACAGACCCAGAAAAAGGATGAGGATCGCGATAAAACGAATGATAACGCGGGTGTGCATTAGAAATATTCCAGTTTGACGGTCAGGAGCTTTTCCAATTTGGGGACGGCCTCCCGGAGGGTAAATATGATAAGGCGGTCTTTGGGCCTGATGACCGTGTCCCCGCGGGGGATGATGATTTCGTCCTCCCGGACAATGGCGCCGACCAGGGTGCCTTTCGGCATCTTCACCTTGGAGAGGGGGGTATTGACGATATCGGAGGTCTCCAACGCCTCCGCCTCAATGGCCTCGGCATGTTCTCCTTTCAGGGGCGCAACGGATATGATCTTGCCGGGCCGGATATGCTGTAAAATAGCCTTGGCCGCCGACAGCCTGGCACTTACCACGGTGTCGATGCCGATCGCCGACATGAGGGGGAGATAGCTCAGCCTGCTGATCCGGGTGATGGTCTTCTTGGCCCCGAGCCCTTTTGCAAGGAGGGACATCAGGATGTTGCTCGCCTCGTCTCCGGTAACCGCAACCAGGAAATCGATATCCCTGATGTTTTCCTCTTCCAGGAGGTGCCTGTCCGTGCCGTCACCGTTGATGACGATCACATGATCGAGCACTTCAGACAGGCCGGCACACTTGGCGCTGTCTTCCTCGATGATTTTGACGTTGGTCTTGGCCCGGTCCATTTTTTTCGCCAGGGCAGCGCCGGTCTGACCCCCCCCCACGATGATAACCCTTCTCGATGCCTCCTGTTTGATGCCCAGAAATTCCAGGGCTTCGTCCAACTCCGCTTTGTGGACAATGACGTAGACCAGGTCTCCTGCGCGCACCATGTCCTCCCCGTGGGGGATCACCACCTGCTCGCCCCGGACAATGGCACCGACCAGGACCTTGCCTCTCAGCTCACCGAAGGAAAGGAGCTTGCGATCCACAAACGGCGAATCCCCGGCCACTAAAAAACCGATAAGCTTGACCCGCCCGCCCACAAAGTCGATGACTTCGGACGCCCCCGGGATCTCCATGATGCTCTGGATGGTGTTGACCATCTCGGACTGGGGATTGATCACATGGTCAATCCCTAACAGTTCCCTGCTGAACAGTTCCCCTTCCTGGAGGTATTCCTCATTTCTGACGCGGGCAACCTTGATCAGGTACGGATTAAGGGTCTTGGCCATCAGACAGGCCATGAGATTGGTTTCATCGCTGTCCGTGGCGGCTACCAGAAGGTCCGCCTCATTAATGCCTGCGACTTTGAGTATGCCAGGGCTTGTGCCGGAACCCAGAAAGGCCTGGACATCCAGGTTTTCGCCCACCCGTTTGATGTGATGCGCATCTTTATCAATCAGGGCGACATCATGGTTTTCCTGAGAGAGCCTCCGGGCGATATGAAAGCCCACCTCCCCTGCGCCTACAATAATGATTTTCACAGTTATTTCCCCCTTTTCAGCCGAGGCCGGGGCGTTGGTCTTCACCCCATGCGGATCACGGCATCTATTTACGGGAGCACACGGAAAAAGTCAACCCGGGAACCGGGGGCCGGATGCTGGATACTGGATATCCGGTTGCCTACTGCCGGCTCCTTACTGCCTACTGCAGGCACCCACCGCGTTTCACGCCTCAATTCTATTTACAACCTTCGCCGGCAATGATATAACTTCCGCTCAAATCGCCATGAGGAGGAATTCAGAATCAGGTGACACTTTAGCACATGAAAATCGGCAGGGGGAGACCCCCATCGGCCGAACCTCTTGATAGACCTACCGTAAAATCAAGGTGTTACAAATCAAAAGATCTGGAAAAGAATGCAATGGCTGAGATAAACGGTTACTATTATGATGCCGAGGCCTTAAAACGATATATCGATAGGTTCGTAAAGGCAAGGATTCTTGTGGTGGGCGATATCATCATGGACGAATATATCTGGGGCAATGTCACCCGGATTTCGCCCGAAGCCCCGGTTCCTGTGGTGGATGTGGAACAGGAGACCAAGATGTTGGGGGGGGCTGCCAATGTAATACGAAACCTGGCCACGCTGGGTGCGAAACCCGTCCTGTGCGGCGTGGTGGGGAATGACAACACCGGTAAGGAAATCCTCTCCGCACTGACCCACATGGGGCTGAGCACCGAGGGGGTGGTCAGCGAAACAGGGAGGCCTACCAGCATAAAGACCCGGATTGTTGCCCACAATCAGCAGGTGGTTCGATTTGACAGAGAAAGCCGGGCAGACGTGAGGCCCCAGAGTATTCAGAAGCTCATCGAGTATATCGGCAAACACCTCGACACCATTGATGCCATTGTTGTCTCGGATTATGGAAAAGGACTCATCTCCGGCCACCTGATGATGGGGATGAGAGAGTTGCGACGGACGCGTTCCGACCGAAACATTATCATGACCGTAGACCCCAAGACCGGCAACTTCGAGTATTATAAAGGGGCGGATGTGATCACGCCGAACCACTATGAGGCCGGGCTTTACTGCGGTTTCAGTATCCCGGATGAGGATGCGTTGAACCGGGCCGGAAGGAAGATGGTAAACGACCTGAATTGCCGGTCTGTGCTGATCACCCAGGGAAAAGAGGGGATGACCCTCTTTGAAAAGAGCGGTGAGACCACCCACATCCCCACCGTGGCAAAGAAGGTCTTTGACGTTACCGGGGCAGGAGACACGGTCATCGGGACCATCTCCCTGGCCCTCGCCGCGGGTCTTGACTTGAAATCAGCGGCAATCCTCTCCAATTTTGCAGCCGGCATTGTGGTGGGGGAAATAGGCACGTCCGCGGTTCGTGCGGAGGACCTGAAAAAGGCGATCGTGTGAAAGGAAGCTGAAAGGTCAAAGCTGAAAGATAGAAGCTCAAAGCTGAAAGATAGAAGCTGAAAGGGAAAGACGTTATCGGTTATCGGTTATCGGTAAATGGAAGCTGAGAGCTGAAAACTATAAGGAAGAAGAAGTTGCGCGGTTATCAGGAACGGAGGACGGGAAACGGAGGGGACCATACTCCCTGCTCCCTGCTCCCTGCTCCCCACTCCCCGCTCCCTGCTCCCTGCGCCATGCCATATGAGTCACCCGCATCCACCGGAAAAGGTCCGGCTCATCATAAGTCTCTTTTCTCCTGACAGGGAGATTATAAGCAAAGTGATGGACCGCGTCTCGGAACATTTCGGGCCCATAGACTGGGTCAGCCCCGAGATGTTCTTTGACCGTACCCGGTATTACGCCAAGGAGATGGGATGGCCCCTTTTTCGCCGCTTTGTTTCCTTTGAAGAACTGATACCCCCCGAGACCCTGGTGGAGGTAAAGCTGGCGACAAATGACATTGAGAATGAATATCTCGTCCAGGGAAACCGGCGGATCAATATCGATCCCGGCTATATCTCGCTGGAAAGGCTGATTTTAGCCACGGGAAAAAATTATATCCACCGGGTCTATCTGGGTAAGGGCATTTTCGCTGATTTGACCCTTGTTTTCAAGAGGGGGAGTTTCAGACCCCTGGAATGGACCTACAGGGACTACTCGTCCCCGGAGATGATCACAGTTTTCAACGAATTGAGGAGTGCCTACATGGAAAAACTGAGGGAGATAAAACGCATTGATTAAAAGCATGACGGCATTTGGAAGCGGGGCCTTTCAACGGGGGGAGAGGCGCTATGTGGTTGAGATCCGCTCGGTCAACCATCGTTACCGTGATATTGTCTTCCGTCTTCCCAGGAACCAGCAACCGCTCGAAGAGGGGATCAGGGCCGTCATATCCTCGAGAACCAGCCGGGGGCGGATAGAGGCGACTTTTCAATGGGAATCAGGCTGTGAGGCGCCCCCTTATGCACTGGCGCTCAACCTCCCCCTGGCAGAATCCTATCTGAAGGCCTTCAAGCAATTGGTCGACCATTCAGGTCTTGACCAGGAGATGCGTCTGGAATCCCTGTTTCAGATGAAAGACGTGATTCTTATCAAGCCCGAAACCGAGGATATGGAGGAGGCCCGGGAAGGTTTTCACCAGGCCTTGAACATGGCCCTGGATGCCTTGGAGGAGATGAGGATCAAGGAGGGGGATGCCATCCGTCAGGATTTTGAAAAAAGGCTCGACCGGCTGGAGGCCTATATCGATGCCGTGCATATTCGGGCCCCGGAACTGCCGGAGGTGTATCAAAAGCGGCTGACCGAGAAGATCGGCAGCCTGCTCAAAGGAGTAGAGGTGGATCCGGTCCGGCTTGCCCAGGAAGTGGCCTTTCTGGCGGATCGATCCGACATCACAGAAGAGATCGTCCGCGCCAGAAGCCACCTGAAGCAGTTCCGCGAGTATCTACTGAGTGATGACGCGGTGGGGAGAAGACTCGATTTTCTCCTCCAGGAGATCAACAGAGAGGTGAATACCCTCGGCGTAAAGTCCTCGGATACGGCCATATCGCAGATTGCCGTGGAGATGAAGGCCGAGCTTGAAAAACTGCGGGAACAGGTTCAGAATGTGGAATGAAAGGAGTTTAGGGGTATGGGTTCAAGGCTTGTCAATATCGGTTTCGGGAATTCGGTCGTGTCCAGGCGCGTTATCGCCATCATCTCTCCAAACGCAGCCCCGGTAAAGCGTCTGCGCGATGAGGCCCGGGATGAAAAACGGCTGATCGATGCCACCCAGGGGAGGCGCACCCGTTCCGTGCTGATCACCGACAGCAATCACGTCATCCTGTCATCCATACAGTCCGAAACCCTGGCCCAGAGATTCAACCCGGAAGGCGTTTTGAGCATGCGCGGACTCGATGAATAGCCATGTCAGGGACATTGTATGTCATTTCAGCCCCTTCCGGGGGAGGTAAGTCGACCATCGCCGCAGCCGTCCGGCAGCGGGTGGACGGGTTGGACTATTCCATCTCCCATACGACGCGCAAACCGAGAAGAGATGAACAGGATGGGGTGGATTACCACTTTGTGGACGAGGGGACCTTCAGGGAGATGATCGAGGGGGGGGCCTTTCTGGAGTGGGCCAGGGTCTACAACCACCTTTACGGGACCTCTTTGTCGGTGATCCGGAGACTGACGGCGTCGGGACGCGACATACTCCTGGATGTGGATGTCCAGGGAGGACGAAACATCAAGTCCCGGTTTCCGGAGAGCGTTCTCATCTTCCTGGTCCCCCCCTCCTTAGAGGTGCTCGAACAGAGACTCAGGGAGCGGGACACGGACGATGATGCGGTGGTCAGGGGCCGGATGGACCAGGCCGCGGACGATATCAAACACTGCAGGGCATATGACTACATCATTGTCAACGACAGGCTGGAAAAGGCTATCGATGAGACACACGCCGTCATCCTGTCGGAACGCTGCCGGACCCGGCGGAAATTGCCTCAAATCAAGGAAATGTTTGATTTCTAAAGCGGATACCTGCAACCAAAACGGCTGTGTACTGCCCCGTCATTCCGGCATGCCCTTAGCCGGAATCCAGTCCCCCGTATTTCTGGATTCCGGCTGGAATCGTGCCGGAATGACGGAAGGCTAAGCGTGCAAAGGAAGGATGGCCATATTTTCTTGTTTTTCATGACAGAAGACCAGGGAATAAGGTATTAAAGAGCCCCTGCAGAGCGCCTTTTACCGAGACATTTCTCACGTCTGCACCCTATTCCGAAGCTACCCCGGTGACGCAAGAGCGAGAAGGTTTCACCGGGCAGGCGGGGTAAACAATCCGCCCGAACGCCAAAAAACTCCCCCCACTTCGTCCTTCCGGTCCTGAATAAATGTCTCCATGAAAATACAGGCGTTCTGCCGGCATGAGGAGGTTCAATCACATATGGCTGTCACAGGGATGGAAGAAGAGATATTAAAACGATTGAAGCGATTTCAGGATCAACTCTCCGCTCACGGGGTGGATGGCGCCCTCATCGTCCAAAAGACCGATCTCTATTATTTTACAGGGACCGATCAGGATGCCCATTTGTGGGTCCCTGCGGTGGGGCAACCCCTCCTCATGGTCCGCAAAAGCCTGGAGCGGGCCGTGGCGGATGCGGCCACTGAACAGATCGTTCCCCTGAGTAGCCTCTCTCAGATCCCCCAGCACATCTTGGACAATACCGGCACAAGGGCTTCGGGTCGCATGGGGCTTGAGATGGACGTGCTTCCGGTGAATCGCTATCTGACCTACCAGCGTCTCTTTCCAAAAACAGAGTTCGTGGATGTCTCCCCATGGATTCGAGAAACGCGAATGATCAAATCTCCCTATGAGATCTCCCTGATCGCCGCGGCGGCCCGCATGGCGGACGCCACATACGAAAAAGTGCCCGGGTTCTTGAGGGAATCCGACCGGGAAATCGACCTGACCTCTCGGATTGAAGCCTGTTACAGGCGCCAGGGTCATCCGGGCGTTGTCCCTACCCGCGGATTCAACAATGAGTCGATCTATGGTCAGATCATGGCCGGGAAAGGGGCTGCCATGGCGAGCAATTCCGCCGGCCCCTTGGGGGGAAAGGGCTTGGGCCCCTTTTTTTCACAGGGAACCAGCACGGACCGGATCGAACCCCACGCCCCCATCCTGATCGATTATGCGGCCAATGTACAGGGGTATATCGCGGATCAGACCCGCATCTTTTCAATGGGAAGTCTCGACCAAACCCTGGTCCGGGCCCATGGGGCGGCACTGGGGATTCAGGACGCCCTTTCCGGGGAGGGACGGCCGGGGGTACCCGCGGAGACCCTGTATGATCTGGCCCTGGAGATCGCTGAAGCGGCCGGACTCGCAGACCGGTTTATGGGCTATCCCGACCCGGTGCCGTTTGTGGGGCATGGCGTGGGTCTTGAGCTGGACGAGCTGCCGATCATCGGTCGGGGAATCAATACGCCCCTGGCCGAGGGAATGGTGATCGCCCTGGAACCCAAGTTCGTTTTTCCGGGCCAGGGGGTGGTGGGGATTGAGAATACCTTCGTGGTCACCCAGGACGGCATGAAGAAGCTCAACCGGTTTCCGGACACCATCAGGGTCTGTTAGCCCAGGTTTCCCGCCAGTGCCCCTATGTCCCAGGCAAGGGGAGGCGCGTCACGCCCGGATCGGATCATTGGCTCAGGCGGAGAGCATTTCCATAAAGGCCTCCACGCGCGTCCGCAGGGCGCCTTCAAGGAGGGATCCCGAGATTTCAAGGGAGAGGGTCGGGAAACCCTTTTCTTTCAATATCCGGGTGAGGGGCGGAAGGTCGAAGAGCATCGGATCGCAATATTTCGGAACAAGAAAGATGACGCCCTGTGCGCCGTAGGTACGGGCCGCCTCCAGCATCTCTCCTGCCTTTTGTTCGGCAGGAGACCTTAGCGGCGCGGGCTGCGGTCCCAGAAGGCTCTCTGCCAGGCGATCCAGGGGATCCGTTTCCGGGGAATGGTCAACCGGTTTCAGCCGGTACCGCATGCCGGATGCCAGATCGTCCCAGACCACCAGGGCATGACACGCCTTCAATATGGAAAACAGAGGACTCCCCAACACGACCTCATTTTCAAAAAGGAGGCCCGAGAGAATAATCCGTATTCCGGGTGTATGTGGGGCTTCGGGGACGGCCTTCAGGAACTCGCGCATCATCCGGTTGTGTTCATCCTTGGGCATGATGCTGCTTGCCAATACGGCACAGAGAACCTGTTCCGGCTCCACGGCCCCCGGGTTCCGGCCTCGAAGGCGATAAAGTTTTTCCACGAGGTCCCTGTTCTCGTTATAGACCGAAATGGCCGCTTCAAGCCGCTCTCCGCTCAAGGGAACCCCGCCCAATTGCTCCAGTTCCTCGGCAAGGCTCAACAATTCAGCCTTAACGCGCCTTCTTGCGCCCGGGTCGTTTGCGGCCGGGGCAGTAAATAGACGGACATAGCGATCCGGCCGGCGGACGCTCAAGATGCCGGCCAGTCCACGAATGGTTTCGCACACATGGGAAACCATGAGGCCATCCAGATAGCCGTAGGTCCCCTTCATATCGTCCACGAATATACTTCTCGAGCAGTCGCACACGTAGGGGGGAAGATGCGGCAGGGCCTCGTCATAGGGACCGGGGGACATGAGGAACTGTACAGGCAGCACATTGCAGGCCCACATGAGCTCTTCGGGGAGCAGGGCGGAGTAGCATCCCATCACCGGCCCGCCCGTCTCCTTGTGCTGCAGGGCCCACCGGTGTCTGTGTTTCAAGATGTCCTTAAAATCGATCTGCATAAGGGTTACCTTATTGCGTCGGCAAGGATCTCGAGGAACAGATTCACGCGTTCCTCCCAGCGATCCATGGAAAAGGAGCGGGGGTCGGCCATCTCCGCCTCAAAGGTGAAACTCGGGATGCCCAACTCCTCTTTCAGCGCCCTCATCTGTTCCGGCTGGCCGATGGAGTAGACCTTGCAGCTCCGGTTGGAGAAGAAAATAGCGCCCTGACAGCCCCATTCCCGGGCCGACCTGAGACTCCGGGAGAGTTTGACAGGGAGCCCCACGTGATTGTCAAAGAAAAGCCATTTGCGGGCCAGGTCCTTGAACGGATCTCCCGAATCAAAGCGGCCCCCGTCAAAAAAGAAGCCGTGCCACACATGGTTGGTGTAAAAGTCCATGGCCACCGCCGCACCCTGGGCCGCCAGCCAGTCGAGGGTCTGGAGGTTGAACCAGAGGGGAATGTTATGGAAGTAGAGTCGCATTCTTTCTTCATCCACGACCCCCTCTCCCCGGGCGACCCGCTGCCGGGTCGCATCAAGGACCATCCGGTAGTAATCGACGCTCTCCCTCCGTCCGGCCTGGGTGATGAGATAAAAGAGGTCTCCCACCATCTCCCGCATGCCGCGCGGTGTGGGAACATGCTTTCTCAGCTCCTGGATCTCGGCAAAGGTGGCGTGGGCCTCGCCGGAAAGACGGACGCACTCCCTGAAATCGTCTTCCACAAACGGTCTGCCGGTGTGTTCCTTCACAAAGTCGGCAAGGCGCTTCAGTTCGGAAATCATCCATGCCTCGTCATGGGGCTTCACCTCCCCATGGAGCGTATAGGGTGCATCGATCAGGAAGAGGGGGACATGATAGTGACGGGCCGTTATCTCCCACCACTTGGCATGGGGGTCGCAGGCCGAAACCGCGCCCACAATAAAATCAGGATCGGGCAGGGCCCCCATGGGCCCGTCCTGGGCCCACATCATGCCCAGCCCGCACCGCGCATAGGAACAGAGGTCCGGACTGATGGACCGGCTTTCCGCCGCTTCACAAAAAGCCTTGGCCATCTGTTTGGCGCAGCAGATGGTCACGTAATTCTCAGGCATGCAGACCTCGACGCCCATGGCATAGAGGAGCTCGGTAGGCCCCAGAGCGGTGGTGTAGGCCACGGGACGGCCTTCGGCCTTGGCCTTTCGAATCCGTTCATAATAGCCCCTTGTATAGGCCTTCCGGACCTGTGCTATCTCTCGATTATTCATTCGGCAATCGCCCGTTCTCCGTAGCAGTGATCAGATTCCGGTTCGAGGACCTCTCTTCCTCATACCTCACGCCTTGCGCCTTGCGCCTCACGCCTTGCGCCTTGCGCCTCCCTTCCCATTCATCCCAGGTCGAGAGGGCCTGTCGATCCGGAATGCCAGGGAGCCCGGCCAGGGCGTCGGGCGAAACCGCATCCCGGGTGACCATGACGTCCAAAAGCGCCGGGGCCTCATCAAATGACCGCTTCAGCGCATCCGGCAGGTCTTCGGGCCGCTCGATCCGTTCCCCGTAAACGCCCATGGATCGCGCCAGCATGGCATAATCGCACCCCTCCAGTTCCGTGCCCACGATCCTCCCCCCATAGGCCTCTTTCTGATCGTTTCGCTCGATGTTCCATCCGCCGTTGTTGGCCACGATAAAGACGACCCGCGCCTTGTGGCGCCGGCAGGTATCCAGCTCGATGGCATTGAAGCCGAATGACCCGTCCCCGGACACCACCACCACCTGACGATTTGGAAATGCCAGGGCCGAGGCAATGCCGAAGGGCACGCCCACGCCCAGGCACCCGAAGGCCCCGCAATCCAGGTAGGCGGCCCCTGATAGGGCAACGCGGGCAAAGGAGAGAAAGTCCCCGCCGTCGGCCACCACAATGGCGTCCTCCTTCAGGGAGTCCCGCACGTGCCCCAGCAGCCGGTAGGGGTGCATGGCGCCGTCATTTCCCGGAGGGGCGTCTGCCAGTTTCTGCACAAGCCCTTGACGACGCCCCCGGTCTGCGCTCTGCATCTCCTCGATCCAGGACCGATCCGTCGCCGGCCGCGCTCCCTTTGCGGCCTTCATCAGGGCCTCCAGGGTTTCTTGGGCCGAACCGAACAATTCCACATGGGCACGCCGGTTCCCTCGAAGCTCTGACGCACTGATACCGATGCGGACAAAACTGGCATGGGGAAAAACGGCCTCGGATCCGTATCCCAACTGGAAGTCGAGGGTGCGACCCACGGTGAGCACCGCGTCCGCCTCCTGCATGGCGCGCGCCCGCATGGCAGGCATGTAGGCGGGATGATCTTCCGGTACCAGACCGCGGCTTTCGGCCGTGTCCATATAGACGCATCCCAGGCCGTCCAGGATTTTCAGGAGTTCCGGTTCCGCGCCTCGCGCCCCCCGCCCGGAGATCACCAGGGGCCGCTGGGCCTGCCAGAGGATCTTAACCGCCGCGCCAAGGGTCCCGGCCGACGGAATGATGCGGACCGGTTCCCTGGCCCGGAATCTGGAAGGATCGACAAAGGCCTCGGGGATCTCCTCCCGAAGCAGATCGGTGGGAAAGTCGATAAAGGCAGGACCGGGTTCATTGCAATGCCCTTCGGCACAAGAGACGGCCTCGTCCAGTTCTCTCAATACATGTTCGGCCCTCGACACCGTGCGCGCGTAACGGGTGATGGGGCGGACCATCTCCGCCTGGGGCACGGCCTGAAGCGCGCCCATGTTTTCCTGCGGCCTGGGCGGGACCCCGGAGATCACCAGAATGGGGACGCGGGATACATGGGCATTGGCAATGCCCGTGACCGCGTTGGTCAGGCCCGGGCCCGCGGTGACCAGGGCCACGCCGAGACGCCCTGTCAATTCCCGGTGGGCATGGGCCATATGAACCGCGGCCCGCTCGTCGCGCACATCCACAATAGGGATCCCCATGCAATGAACCGGGTCCCATATGGGGAGAATATGTCCCCCGCAAAGGCTGAACACGCGGTCCACCGACCGTTCTTTCAGAAATCGTGCAATCAGGTGCGCAACATCGCCCATGAACCTCTCCTTTTAGTGCCTTATCGCCAGATTTTCTGCCACAAAAAACAAGAAGATGATTGTGAGAGGGTGACGTCTTTAATTTGGAATAATGGAAGTATGGAATGATGGAATAATGGGTTTAAGAAAAAAACCTTTCCTGGGTGATCCAGGTTCCTTTCCCAACCTTCCATTATTCCAGTATTCCACCATTCCAGATGTCTGGCAACATCGAACTCCCTTGATATTAGGCAGCCACTCGATAACGACTTTGGTTGCGGGTATCCGCGTTAGTATCTCCTGCCGGACATACGTGCTCGTGGCCGGAGGGTTAGCTTAGGTCTCCTTGATGATGTGATCGTAGAGGTCCCGCTTGTCGATAATCCGCCTGGCCTTGAACTGGGTCCTCTCGATGGCGTTGGGCGCCTCCATCTGCACAATGGCCCTGAGCCCCCGCGCCTTCAACACCCTCTCCAGTTCGGCCTTTAACCGGGGGACGTCCTCCGGCAGGGCATCAGGGGCATATTCCGCCTGCACAATGAGTTCATCCATGGTCTTTTCCCGGGTGATGACAATCCGGAACTCGTCGCCGAACCCCTTGATCCCCCGGATGGAGTCCTCTATGGCGCTGGGGTAGACATTCTCCCCCCGTATGGTGAACATGTCGTCGGCGCGGCCGTACACCCCCCTGGGCAGCCTCGGATAGGTTCGGCCGCAGGGACAGGGGTCATCCACCCACAGGGAAATATCCCCGGCCCAGAACCGGATCATCGGCTGCGACGTGCGCTCCAGATGGGTGTATACGGTTGCCCCCTCTTTGCCATAGGGGAGCCTTTTTCGGGTATTCACATCCACCAGCTCTGCATACACGATGTCTTGATACAGGTGCATGCCCTGACGGTGATTGCATTCGCAGTTGGTCATCCACGGGGTCATCTCGGCGGTTGAACCCGAGTCAATACATATTCCGCCGTAGGCCTCCTCGATGCGCTTCTTTGTGGAAGGGACCCCGGCCCCCGGCTCGCCTGAAAAGAAGAGGATCTTGAAGTTGAAATCCTTGAGGGGATCGAAGCCCCTTGCCACGGCCTTCTCGGCCAGGTAGAGGCTGTAGGAGGGCGTACCGTAAAAGGCGGTGGGTCTCACCTCTTTCATCCATTCCAGGGCCCGGTCAGACTGGCCCGGGACCCCTGCGCCAAAGGGAAAGGCCGTTGCGCCGAGCCGTTCCGCCCCCAGGAGGGCGCCCCAGCTCCCCATGTAGAGGCTGAAAAACGAACCGATGAACACCGTATCCTTGGGACGAAGCCCGAAATTCCACATGACCCTGGCATGGGCCTCGGCGATCCGCTTAAGATCCCCCTTGCTGATGGCAAAGGCCGTGGGCTTTCCGGTGGTGCCGGAGGTGCCGTGCACCCTCCCGATCTCCACCTCCGGGACACATTGATTGCTGCCGAAGGGAGGATTTTCCATCTGATCCTGCCGGATCTCATCCTTTGTCACAAAGGGGATCTGTTCAAAATCCTCCAGCGAGCGGATATCTTCGGGCCTGACCCCTGCCTTGTCCCACTTCTTTCTGTAAAAAGGGGAGCGTTCATAGGCATATTTCAGTTGCCCCTGAAGCTTTGGAAGGATGACCTCTTCTTCCCGCCGGACCGGGTCCATGGTCTCCAGCTCCCTGTTCCAGTAGGGCGAGTCCTCCGGAGGGACCGACGAACGATCGTATTTGGGAGGCCATTCCGTTATATTTGTCTTGGTTGCCATAACATCTCCTTTTTGCATAGTTGAATGGTTGATCCTTTCACACCAGACCCCTGATGCCGGACACGATCTGCTCGCTGGTGGACCCCGGTAAAAAGACACGGTCAAATCCGATCTCCCTCAGACGTTGGCCGTCGGACGGCCCGAACACGCCCCCCATCAGAAAGGCCACCCTGTCCTTCAATCCCTTGTCTTCCGCCTCCTTCAGGAGGAGCGATCCAAGGCTGAGATGGGCGCCCCCCAGGGAACTGACCCCCACCACATCCACGTCCTCCTGAATGGCAACGCTGACGATCTCCTCGGGAAGCGCATTCCCCAGATAGACCACCTCCATGCCCGCGTTGCTCAACATCTTTGCCACGGTAATAATCCCTCTGTTATGGACATCCAGTCCCAGCTTCGACAACAGCACCTTTATCTTCTTTGTCATTTCTTTCGTATCCCTTCTCTCCCCTTCTTCAACGGGGTGACCCTTGTGAATCATTTGGACGGCATCAAAAGAGCGCGGGCGGCTTCCACAGTCCGAAGGCATCCTTGAACACCTTGAACAGCTCCCCTTCGGTACATCGTACCCGGGCACACGCCACACTGTAGGGAAGGATATTTTCCCCTTTCAGACACGCATCCTTGAGGGCGCTCAGGCTGCTTTGCACCTTGTCACTGTCCCGGTTCAGTCTCAGTTTCTGCAATCGGGCCTTCTGCTCCGCCTCCACGCCCTCCGGGTACCTGAAGACGTTGATGGGCGGGCCCTCCACCTCCGATTTATACACGTTCTGTCCCACCAGGGCGATCTCCCCGTTTTCAATCAGGCGCTGCTGCTCGGCAAAGTAGGACGCCACTTTGCTGTAGATCTGGCCCCCTTCGATGGCCTTCACATAGCCGCCGAGTCTCTCGATTTCTTCCATCTCATCCAGGATTCGGCCTTCAATGTCATGGGTCAGGGCCTCCAGGAAAAACGATCCGCCCAGAGGATCCACCACGTCGGTGACCCCGGTCTCCTTCTGGAGGATCTGCTGGGTCCTGAGGGATAAGAGGGCCGCCTCCTCGGTGGGCACGGAATAGGCCTCGTCATAGGAGTCCACATGGAGGGACTGGGCGCCCCCCAATACGGCCGCCAGGGCATGATAGGCCGCCCGGATAATGTTGTTGCGGGGCTCCTCCTGAATCAGACACACGCCCGAGGTCTGGACATGACACCGCATGAGCATGGCGCGGGGGTTTGCGGCGTTGAACCGGTACTTCACAATCTTATACCAGAGCCTTCGGACCGCCCGGATGCGGGCGATCTCTTCAAAAAAATCGTTGGCTGTGGACCAGAAAAAGGCCAGCCGGTCGGCCGTGGAATCCACATCGTAGCCCCTCCTGACCAGTTCGTCCAGGATCTCAATGCCGTTTGAAAGCGCAACCGCCATCTCGGTAATGGCGGAGGTCCCGAACTCCCGCAGGTTGTATCCGTTGATGGTGATAAAGTTCCACTTGGGTACGTTTTTTCTGATAAATTCAATGTTGTCGCACTGGATTCGAAAGCAATCCCTGGGAGGTATATATTCCGAGCCGCTTCGAATCAATTCCTCCAGGGTGATGTCATTCTGCACGCTTCCCCGGAGGTTTTCCCACGGTATGCCCCGTTCCTCTGCAAGGGCAAGGAACATGGGAAATAAAATGGCCGTATTGGAAGGGTAGTGCGTTACGATGGAAATGGTGACCTCGTCGAGAGGCACGTCTTTGAAGAGGCGTGCCATGTCCTCCACCGAGTCCACGCAAACGCCCGACATGCCCACCTGGGCCACGGCAAAGGGATCGTCCGAATCGTACATCTGGATGGTGGGAAGATCAAAGAGGATGTTGAGGCCGGTGGCCCCGTGATCCAGCATGAACCGGAGGCGCTCATTGGTCTGTTCCGGGGACCCGAACCCGGTCAGCTGGCGCATGGTAAATTCCCTGCCCCGATACATGTTGGCGTGTATGCCGCGGGTAAAGGGCGCCTGACCGGAGTTCCCCAGGTCCTGCTCATAATCCAGATCCGGATGGGACAGGGGGGTATAGAGGAGTTCTCTCGGCGTCTCAGACCCCAACACCGTATGGGGGGTCTTGTGCCAGTGGTTTCGGTCTGTTTCACGAACCGTGGAATTCATCCACTGGCCGACGGTCCGACGGATGGCCTCGAGGGCCTGGGGGCTGTATAGAGGTGACCGCGGTTGCCCTGACAGCTTTTCATGAAGGATCTCTTTTGTCGTTTTCATCTGTTTTTCCATGGGGGTCTACTCCTGCAGGCCGTGTCTTTGATTTCCATACGCGTGCATTGTCGGGCCAACGGCTTGATAAGGCATTTTAGTGCCTTATCGCCAGATTTTCTGTCACAAAAAACAAGAAGATGATTGTGAGAGGGTGACGTCTTTAATTTGGAATAATGGAAGTATGGAATGATGGAATAATGGGTTTAAGGAAAAAAACCTTTCCGGGTGATCCAGGTTCCTTTCCCAACCTTCCATTATTCCAGTATTCCACCATTCCAGACGTCTGGCGAAACAACGAACTCCCTTGATAATAGGCAGTCACTCGATAACGACTTTGGTTGCGGGTATCCGCGTTAGATAACTGATATTATCAGTATATCAGAGAATAAACGTTGTCAAGATTTTTTTGCTCATTATCCATCCCAAAGGAGTCCTGAAATAACCATTTAATAAAATACCATGATATCAATATATTGAATTGGTTGTCCATCAGGAGAGCGTGGCGCAACGACACGTCGAGGACCGATATCCGGCCGGAGAAACAGATGACTATTGGATCAATTGAATTGATATGATCAATTATATTGACAATCTTTGACAGCTGGAATACTATCCTATGTCAAATTCCTCACCGGGGGCGGAACATGCTGAAACGGCTTCAACATAAGAGATTGTCGGATGAAATCGCCGACCAATTCATAGAACTCATCAAGAACGGTACGCTCAAACCGGGCGACGCACTCCCCCCTGAACGGGAGATGGCCGGCAGTCTGGGCGTGAGCGCCCCGCCGTTACGGGAAGGACTCAAGATCCTTGAGACCCTCGGTTTTGTCGACATCCAGCCCCGCAGCAAGATCGTTGTCAAATCGGTTGCCGCCTCGGCCCTTCATGACCCGATCGCAAAGACCATAGAGGGCGACCTGGGGATGGTGATTCAGCTCCTGGAAGTCCGTAAGATACTGGAATCGTGGGCCGTGGCCAAGGCAAGCGAAATGGCCACGGACAGCGATATTGCGTCTTTGGAAAGGGCCTGCCAGGAAATGGAAGCGGACTTTGAAAACAATCGGTTGGGGGTCAATGCGGACGCAAGCTTCCATTTAGGGATATTTCATGCGGCCCAGAACACCATATTGTCCCACATCGGGTTCACCCTGTTCGACCTCCTGTGGCGATCCCAGAAACTCATCAGGGAAACCATGTTTATGGAGGAGGAAAACAAGCGCCGCCTGCTGCAGCAGCATTCCCAAATCCTGCACGCAATCAAGGCGCGGGACCCGCAAAAGGCCCGCGATGCCATTGTGGCCCACCTGGATTTTGCCCAAAAAAAGATCATAGAGCTGACCGCTTCAACGTAAGCCGATACTTCCGATTTAGAACCCCTTTGTGGCTTCGTGGCTTTGTGTGAGTCCCGCCTGGCGGGATTGGGTGCGGCCATTCCGCTCCGCATGAGTTCACCGCGTCCGGTAGGGTCGCTCGGATATCAGGTTATGTATGGTCTCCCCTATTTGCGCTTCACTATGCCGATCACGTTCGGAATCTCAGGACCGCCCCGGCTTGGGGTGTGTTCGGTCACATCGATTTCATAACTCCCCACCCAAGCGCGGGCTTTCCCATCCATGTTCACATAAAGGGCCGCTTCCTTCCCTCCTTCCACATACATGGCATTCTTGATATGGATAGGGAGTCCAAGGAGGATCCGGTTCAGGTCATGGACGGAAAAGGAGGCGCGGGAATGAATAAAGAGGACGTGTCCCTCCTGGTCCATCCCCACGCAGGCGGCGCTGTACATCTCATTGGATGGGTCCCAGACATTGTCTCCCTTGAGGCTGATCATCCGGTAATTCTGAATCACCGTATCATACTGTTGGATGATGTCCTTCCACCCCTGATGGTAGCGATCAATAATTTGCACCGGGGGGATTCCGGGACTACGGGGATGAAAGACCAGGAAGGCGCCGAATTTGGAATTTATCTGCCCGTTATTGATATGGCCGAAATTTTTCATGTACCCGGTACTGGTCTTATGGTCCTCCTGATACATGCTTGCGTTGATCACAGCCGACAGGCCAAAGTCCTCGGCCCACTGCCGGGCTGTCCGGGGCTTGCCGCCCTGTTCCGACGTCGAAAGGAGTTTCAATTCATATTTTTCCGGATCGATTCTCAGGACCACAATGGAATCGCCGGGGACCGGAGATTTTTCTGCGGGGTCAAACTCTCCTATCAAAAGACCCGGTGCCAGGACTTCCCAGGCATGGGGGGTTAACGGGGTAAACAGGAAAACAGCTCCTGTCAGCCAACCAACGGATATATATAAGATCCTTTTGGATTTTCGCATGATGTCGACCTCGCAAAAAAGGCCCCGGGCGCACTTTGAATGTGTACTCGGCACGGAAACAGTCCCTCTCGGGAGCCGTTAACCCCGGTTCTTCGGACCTGAATGGGTGCCAATATACCATGTTGCGTCATTCATGGCCACCCCAATAGACCCATCCCTCACCCCTGAACCCCACAAGGGAACACAAGAAACATTACTCGATTGTAATGTTCGTGAAGGGTTGCCGTAAGGTTCGGCAGGTATCATCGCACCCGTGAGATGAGATATGTGAATGAAAGGATACTGTTAGCCCAAACAGGAGGAGTAAATGCCGACACCGCATCCATCAGAGAGCAGAACCGCCTTGGACCTGGAGCTTATCCGCTGTGCCCGGCAACCGGGGAACCTTCGCCTCACCAGACATGCCTGCGCCCTTCGCTATCTTCGTTCCAGAAAGATGGAACCGGCGGGTCCGAGAACCGGGTTTGACATGACGCGCCAAATGGGTCTTGAGAAATGCCGTTCCTGTCCGATGGGGCGTCTTTATGCGAAAGGTCACGCAGGTTGAAAGCGGGTGCGGAACAAGAAATAATTACAGAGAAATCCCCGGGGTATTCGAGACAACACATTCGGGAGGGATGCCATGAGTTCAGTACTGAAAAAGGACTTTAAGAGACTCATCCTGGATACGGTTAAAGTCCAAAAGTATGTGGAGGACCTCGGGCAGGAGAGGGAGGCCGACGCCGGGGGCCGGCCGAAACAAGATCTGACGCCGCTGGCATCATGGATAGTGCAACTCGATTTTGACCTCAGGACCATGCTTCTGGATTGCGCCATCCTGGGGCGTCAGTACTGGAAGACACACAACTTGCCTTTGATCAAGAGCCTCCATTGCTCCCTCGACATCATGCATCATCTGCTCAACGATCTCAACAGCATCAGGCCGGGCCTGGAAACGGCAAGCCTTGGGCCGCCGAATCTTCGACGTTTCCTCAAGGATTGGATCCGATTCAAAAAATCGGTCATCAACCTGCAGATCTCTTTGCAGCATCTCGGTATGAGAAGAAAAATGATGTGCAACAGCTGATGGCCGAAACGCTTGTCCCCGCCATGAGATAGTTTCATTGCAAAGGCTCGGAGAACGCAAAGGACCTCAGGGTTGACTCATGGCGGTTGGCTGACCTCTGCTTCTTTAGCCGGGAAAGGGTTCTTGCCAAAGTATTCTCTTTGTGATAAGAACGGAGAGTGAAAAAGATCCGTTGAAAACCTTTAGGAGAAGGGAGCGAGAAATGGCCGGTAAATGGATCCTCGTGCCTTATAATTTCACGGACTATGATGAAAGGGCTCTCCACTATGTCATCCGCACATTCGCGGACCAAAAGGCCGTTCACGTCTCCTTGTTTCACGCCTACACCCCTCTTCCTGAATTGGACAGCTATTCCCATCACGGCCTGGGACGCTTAAAGGCTACCATGGCATCCATGTGGACCGAGGTTAGGGAGAAGGAACGGGAACTGAAACGGGTCCGGGAGGATCTGATTTACAACGGCTTTCAGGAAAATCAGGTCGATTGCATGTTTAAACCCAGGGGCAAGAATATCGGCTCGGAACTGGTGGAAATAGCCAGAAAGGGTCCATACAACACGGTGGTGATCTCCCAGAAGCCGAGGAAAGCCACCCGTGCATTTACCAGACGGATCCATGATGTTCTGATCACGGAATTGCGTAATACGGAAATCGTCATCATCACCTGAGACCACGCCATTCTTTTCATCCCGGGCGGTTCCACTTGCTGTGTGTTACGAGCTGAGAAATCGGTGTGAGAACGCAAGGGAGGACCATATTTCTGGATTCAGGAGGAGGAACCATGGTCAGAGAGGATAAAATCACAATCGATATTTTCAAGGTGGTGGCCAAAGCCGTTGCAGAATCCGACAATCTCCCCATCATGCTCAACCATCTGGCGCAACTGCTTGTGGCGGCATTAGAAATCAAAGGGTGTTCCATCTTCGTCCTGGACCTGGAAAAGGAGGAACTGGAGCCTCTTGTGTCTTTCGGCCTCAGCCCTGCCTACCAGCGCAAAGGAATCCTCCGCGCCGATAAGAGTGTGGGCTGCACCCTGCGGGGAGAGCCCGTCATTATTCGGGATGTCCGTGGATCCGACAGTCTCCAGTACCCGGATGCCGCCAGGGAAGAAGGGATCGCCGCCATTGTGTCCATGCCCATCTTTTTTCTTCAAGAGGTAATCGGGGTGCTTCGGCTGTATCACCATGAGGTCTGGGATATCTCCGAGCAGGATGTGGATTCCCTTCTCATCCTGGGCGAGAACATCGGGATGGCCATGATGTTCACCCGTCTTCTGAACAGTCTTCAAGGGATCAAGAGATCTGTGGAAGACCTTCCTCCGGAATTGAATCGCTGGATGTAGGTTCACCGCCTCGTCATTCAGGGGAACGATCTTTATACGTTATTTTTTTGAAGATTCTGAACGCGCGTTACGATCAGCCCACCGCATACCTGACGCCCTTCTTTTGATGTGCGGTTATCTTGATTTCCAAGATTTAAGACTTATATTGTTTTTGATTGAGTAGGAGAGTGAGCACTATTTTAAGCCCCTGGTTTCGCATCAGTTTCCAGGGGTTTATTTTTTTTCATGTCAGGAACTGAGAAAGACTGCCCGCCTGTCTCCCCTGACTCGCCGCGGCGATCCCCTCTCCACATCATAGCGAATGCCCCGGTTCCATATCTTATGGCCGGGATGGGAGATGCGCCGGCCACGTGGCTCGAGGCGGAATCATGCCGAATCAGCAGAGCGAAAAATGCGGCCGGGGCAGGGGTTCAATCAGCGTCTTTTCATTGATCCCGCTATTTGATCTCAAACAGGTTTCCGTCAAAGTCCCGTACAAAGCAGAGTTGCCATTCTCCCCTGGGAATCAGATTGACAGTCGCCCCGGCCGACCGGCACGTTTTTATGAACGCCTCGCGGTCTTCCACCTGCAGGCAGGTGTGGGCGAAAGGCGAGCGGCTCACGGGAATCCGTTCCGTTACAAAGATCTCTATGGCGAACGCCTCATTCCCGTAAAGGATCAGCGGACACTCCACCTCCAATCCGAATATCTTCCTTGCGAGATCGCTGGTCAGCATGGACGTCTTGATCTTGGTCAGTTGCAGTATCCCCTCGTAGAACCGGTCTGCATTTTCCTGTGAACGGGCGACCATTGCCACGTGGTTCAGTTTCATGATCCCTCCTCTCGGTTGATATCCATTCCTGTGCTGAACTGCCGCATCTTTGTTTTGATCCCCATGACATCACGAGCATGCCTGGCTCGACACCACACCATACCACGAAAAATGCGACCTGCAAGACAAAAGACCGCAGGTCGCTTTCAACGGAATCCCCAGCGTCTGTGACGCCGGTCAGGGCCGGGACTGCGCCTCACCCCCACCATGGTCCTGAAAATGCCCAAACAGAAAATTTACAAAAATCCCTTGACAAGAGCCAAAGACTAAAGTAAATTCGATTGAAATGATTTCAGTTGAAATAAATTCAGCACAACTGATAATTGCCAGTGATTTTTAGTACTGCTAAAAATCAGAGCTTGTTCTTTAAGGGACCAAGAAATGGTTCCATCACCTTTAATGGATCAATACTGGAAAGGAGTTTATTATGTGCGGCATTGCCGGTTGTATCGGCGCAAGGGACACAAAAACCATCAATCGCATGTTGGATGCGCTTCCCCATCGAGGGCCCGACGATCGGGGCATACACGAACACGACGGCGGTGTGTTCGGCCATACCCGACTCTCCATTGTGGACGTGGCCATGGGACATCAACCGATTCTGGCCAACGGCGGCAGTCAGGGGATTATCTGTAACGGCGAGATCTATAATTTCCGTAAACTTCGAACGCAGCTGTCTCCTCAGCACCGCTTCAAGACCAAGTCGGATTCAGAGGTGATCCTGCATCTCTACCAGGAGAAGGGCCCGGAATGCGTCAAGGAACTGGACGGCATGTTTGCCTTTGCCATTTTTGACGGCGGCAGTTTAATGATGGCGAGAGACCCGATCGGGATCAAGCCCCTGTACTACGGACATAAAGGCGGAAAACTCTATTTTTCGTCGGAACTGGGGGCCATGAGCCTGGCCGGCCTGGACATGGTGCATGAATTTCCTGCAGGTCACTACTATACGCCTGAGAAAGGATTTGTTCAGTACTACCGGATCCCGGAGATCGAGGACCATCTGCTGACGGATATCGATGAAACCTCTGAAATCATTCGGGAGACCTTTATCAAGGCCGTCAAGAAAAGACTGCTGGCCGATCCCGAGGTGCCGGTGGGATCATTTTGCAGCGGAGGCCTGGACAGCAGTCTGGTGGCGGCTATCGCCGCCGATGAGATTCCGAACCTTCATACCTTTGTGGTGGGAATGGAGGATGATTTCGGCGATGTGAGCGATGATGTGAAGGCGGCCCGAATTGCGGCCAAGCATATCGGATCCACGCACCACGAACTCCTTTTTACTGAAGCGGAGTACTACGAAGCACTCCCCATCGTTATCAAGGAACTCGAGAGTTACGATCCGTCGCTGGTGCGGTGTGCCGTGCCCTGCTATTTCACCTGCAAACTGGCCGCGGATTACGTCACCGTTGTCCTGACCGGCGAGGGCGCGGACGAGATATTTGCGGGTTACCATTACATGAAGCATTTCCCTTTTGACAAACTCAACCTGGAGGGCAGACGGTGCATCGGAAACCTGCACAACATCAACCTTCAGAGGGCCGACCGGATGGGCATGTATTTCAGCCTCGAATTGCGGGTGCCGTTTCTGGATGAAGCCATGGTGGATCTCTCCATGAAGATCCCGCCTGAATTGAAGATACGGGAACACGACGGGGCCAAGATCGAGAAGTGGATTCTGCGCAAGGCCTTTGAAGACACGAATTACCTTCCTGATGACATCCTTTGGCGATATAAGGTGCAGTACACCCAGGGGGCCGGATGCGAGAGCCTTGGGGAACAATTGGCCCACAAGGAGATGAGCCAGGAGGAATTCGAACGCATTAAGGCGGAGAATCCCAAGGCCACCATCAACAGCAGGGAGGCGGCCTATTATTTTAAGATCTTCCGCCGGTTTCATCCTCAGGACTCCATCCTGAGTTCCATCGGAATCTGGACGGGGTTTGATTTTGCCGAAGAAAGAGAACATGTGACGGGCACAATCGACGGTGACCTCAAACACGACCATGCGGAAGAGGAAAAGAGCAAAGAGAGTCGCGCCGCCTAAGGGGAAGGCTGAAAGGTTCGGCAGATCCCCTTTGGAAGAAATCCTTCCAGAGGGGGTCTTGAATGAAGATCACTTGATCTTTACCCAGAACATCTTGGCAACATGGGGGCCTGGATTTTTCCACTGGGACGGCGTGTCCGTGGTGAGAGAGATCACGTCACCGGCACGGGCAGTGTAAACACCCGTGGCCAGTTTCATCTGAAGCTTCCCTGCAAGCACATACCCCAGCTCTTCGCCTTTATGGAGAAAAAAATGGGAGAGGCTTTTTTGGGGGGGAATCTCAACCAGGTACGGCTCGGCCCGGACTTCAAAATCTTCCGGGGTCAGAAGTTTGGCGGTGATACTCCCCGCGGGCAGGTTTGGAAAGTTTACCTCAGTGGCATCGCCGGCCTGGAAGACGGTCCGTTTGGTGACTTCTCTTGATTTCTGGAAGAATGAACTCACGTCCACGGAAAGCACTTCCGCCATTTTCAACAGGGCAGACAAAGATGGGTAGATCAGGTTGCTCTCCACCTGGGATATGGTGCTGGATGTGACGCCCACCAGCTTGGCCAGATCAGTCTGGGAGAGGCCTCTCTTTTTTCGAAGCGTTTTTAAGCGAATTCCGAGATCGATTCGGCCGGTGGTCCGTTTGTCTGTTTCAAACTGCACGTTGAGGTCCTTACTCCAGTAATAGTGCGGCTCGTTGAGGTGATCCGTGTGTCGTTCTTCCGCCTTTAAGATGGTCAGCGATGTGGTCCCCCGCTTTACGGAAAGCGCAATGGCGACCTGGGCGATCTGGTTGATTTTTGCCCTTAGCCGGCGCGAATGGGCCTGCTTTTCCATTACCCAGTAGGCAATGGTGTTCAATTCATACAACCTGGGGCACGAGTGGGAATAGAAGCCCGCAATATGCGCTTCCCCTCCCCACAATTCCTGCATACCGGTGAGGCTCTCAAACACGATACGAATATCGTTTTCCAAGGTGTCAAACAGCCCGTAAAAGGTCTCCCTGAATTTTGCCATATCCTGCGGTTCTTCCATCTGTACAATCCGGCATGGCGGCGCAGGCTCTTTTTCATCATAGAATTTGAGAAAAACATCCGAACCCGCCCCTTTTCCGTAAGTAAAACAATCCAGTATCGTCAGGTTCTTATTGTCCGCCAATGTCCCCAGTTTTTCCAAAAGATTCCTTGGAGACCGGTCGAAACTCACGTAGATGACCGGTTTTTCCTGTGCCTGAGAGGTCTGGATAAAATTGAGGCAAAACAGCGACGCAAGGCTTCCCGCATCGTCATACCACACCACATTGTCTCCGATAAACAGCCCCCCCAGAAGCCGGTCCAACTGGCTCACCCCTGAAGATACCCGGTGCCTTTTTATTTCCATATATGATCTTTGCCCCTGGAATGGTTTTCAGCGTGAATTCGCGCAGTGATTTTCGCCCGATCCCTGCGGGGAAGAACGGACCGGTGGTTTACGGACTTGGGGAGTATCAGGCCGGCCTTGTCCGGTTTCCCCTTTGTCATCTCGATCAGGCGGACACTGCCCATGGCCCGGAGAGAGGTCCTTGGAGATGGAGACATAAAAGGTGCTCCCCCCTTTTGCGCCCGGCTCCACCCAGGCCCGGCCCCCGTGCTGTTCGGCCATTTCCTTTACGATGGCAAGACCCAACCCGGTCCCCTGGACGCCTTTGGAATCCTTTCTGCGCATGAAAACCCCGAAGATCTTTTGTGCGTCGTCTCCTTTTATTCCGGGGCCGTTGTCCTCTACAAAAAGGAGGTGACGGTCTTCCTCTTCGCAATACCCGATGTAAATGTGACTCAGGGCTGTTCCACCGTATTTGAGCGCATTATCCACCAGATTTCGGAGTATTCTGGAGAGGGCAAGTCGGTCCGCGTTAAGGGGAGGTATTCGGTCCGGTTCCTGCCAGTCTATTTGACGGACCTGGAGCTGCGGCGAAAAATCCTCCCGAACCCTGTCGAGGATCTCCTTGACATCTATGGTCTCGATGTTAAGCGGGAGTTCTTTTGATGCGATAAAAAGGTTGATCTGGTCCACCAGCGCCCCGATCTGCTCCGAGGCGGCCGCGATCTGATCGCAATAAAGCCTGCCGGTTTCATCCAGGGAATCCCGGTATCGTTCGGATAACCGTTTTGCAAATCCATAGGCCCCGATGGCCGGACCTTTGAGATCGTGTGAAACAGAGTAGGCAAAGAACTTCAGCCTTTCCGTGCTCTCCTGCAGGTCCTGCTCCATCTTCTTTCGGTCGGTGATATCGAGGATCAGGGCCTGCTTGGACATGGTCCCGTCCGCATGAAAAATAGGCGTATTCACGACATACAGCCACCGGTTGTCCTTGGGACTGAGGACCTCCCACCGGACGGTCTCCCCTTTGAAAATCCGTTCATTAACGCACCATGGGCACACCGTATCCAGGTTGTGAATGGCCTTGTAGCAGAGCTCCCCTGTAGCGTCATAGCCTGTACGATCGATGAACCGCTGGTTCATGAACTCCACCCGGTAATCCCTGGAACAGATATAGATCAGGCCGTCAAATGCCTCGACCATGGCCCTGTAATGGGCCTCCCTGTCCTGCAGGGCCTTTTCCGCCTTCTTCTGTTCGGTCACATCCCGGATGATTCCCTGGTACCCCTGCATGGTCCCATCTTCTGAGCGCCGGACCGAAGAGGTCAGAAGGCAATCGATCTCTGTGCCGTCCTTTCGGCGAAAGGTAACCGGATAGTTCCGGAGAAAGCCCCTTTCTTCGATCTGTTCCTGAAAGGCGTCCCGGCCTCTTGGGTCGCAGTACAGCTGCCGGACATTGAAACCGCCGAGCAGTTCCTCTCTGGTGTACCCAAAAAGGTCCAGCAGGGCAGGGTTGGCATCCAGAAAGGTTCCTTCCCTGCTGGTTATATAAACCGCATCCACGGATTGCTCAAAGAGGGTTCGATATTTTTGTTCGCTCTCCCTCAGTGCCTGTTTTGCCTGCTTTGATAAGGTGATGTTTTTGGCCACACCCTGGATGGCGTAGGGTCTCCCCTCCCGGTAGATGAGAGAAACATCCACCTCGACCCATAGGGTATTTCCATCTTTCGTCCTGAGACTGTATTCCCTTGTCTCCTTTGCCGCCCCTTGGTTCAGGATCTCCGAGATCCTTGAATAGGCGTCCCTGGCCTGGGTCGCACCCAGCACCGACTGCAAATTCAGGGATAGAAATTCCTCTTTTGTGTACCCGAGGAGCCGAAGGGCCGCCTCATTGGCATCCAGGAAATTTCCCTCCGGATCATGGAGATAAATACCGTAAAGGGAGCGTTCGAAGAGCGCCCGGTACCGGGCCTCCATCTCCTGAAACCGTTCCTTCATGGCCGCATGCGCTTGTTGCAGTCTCTCCGTCTGGGATGCCGTAAAGCGAAGATCTTCTTGCTCGCGGATCATTTCGGCTACCTCCTTTCCCTGCGGAAGGGGCTTAGGGTCTCACCGGTCTCAGGAGCGGACCGCCCGGGTCCTATGAAACGATGAAAGGTGAGGTGAATGGGCGTGGTGTGGGGGAATTATAGAAGATACGGACGTTTCGGGCAAGGGAAATGCATGGGTCGTGGGGGATTACGGCGAGGCGCAATGGCCTGACGCCGCTTCAGGGATCCGAATTTGCGCGGGACCGAGGTTGCTCCGGGTCTCCTGTTTTCAACCCGGTCTTCAGAAATTTTTTGGCGACATCCGCCGGTCGCATCTTTTTTCCATCCACCTCGAAGTTAAGACGCTGCATGGCGGCGTTGTCAAGACTGCCTCCAAGGAGGGACAACGCCTCCTCCACTTCAGGATAGGCGGTGAGACATTGCGCCCTTACCACCGGGGCCGCCTGATAAGGAGGAAAAAAGCCCCGGTCGTCCTCCAGCGGCGTCAGGTAATAGGCGGCAATCCGCCCGTCCGTGGCAAAGGCGCAGATCACATCCACCTCCCGGTTGGCCATGGCCTGATACATAATGGCGGGGTCCAGATCCTTTACCTCCAGGAATTGGAGGTCATAGGCCCTCCTCAGGCCGGGATAGCCGTCCGGTCTCTCCATGAATTCGGCAGTGAATCCGGCGCGGAGCTGAGGGGCTGCATTCTCAAGATCAGAAACCGAGCCCCACTTATGGTGAATGGCGTCCTCCTTGCGGACGGTGACGGCATAGGTGTTGTTGAACCCGAAGGGCTGAAGCCAATGGGCATTAAAGCGGTTGCGGTATGCCTTCCGCACATGGGTTAAGGCATCCTCCGGGTCGGATATGCCGGGCGAGTTGAGGATGGCGGCCAGTCCTGTCCCGGTATACTCGGCATACAGGTCGATTTCGCCGTTGACCAGGGCCCCGTGGCAGATCATGGTGCCGCCGAGGTTGAACCGCCGTTCCACTGTCAATCCGGTTTCGGCTTCGATGATCTGGGCCATCAGCTCGCCCAATATCAGCTGTTCCGTAAAATTCTTTGTTCCGATGACGATCTTCCCGGTCTCGGACCGGGAAGATGAGGATGTCAGCCATGTGTGCGCATAGGGCCCTGTGAGATAGACGAATATGCCTGCAAGCACCAGCAGGATGGGAATAATTTTCGCCGTCAATCGGATCACGGCGTAAACTGGTCCTCTGTTGCCGCGTCTTCTTTCAGGCCGCAGCCCCCATTCGAATGCGCCGATGGCAAAGTCTATCAGAAGGGCGAGGAGGGCGGCGGGGATGGCGCCCAAAAGGATGAGACGGGTGTTGGAGAGGGCGAGGCCGCGGTTGATGAACTGACCCAGCCCCCCGGCCCCGATAAATGCGGAAAGGGTGGCGATCCCCACCCCGACAACGGCTGCGGTTCGGATCCCGGCGACGATCACCGGCGCAGCCAGGGGGATACGGACCATGCTCATTTGCTGCCCGTGGGTCATCCCGATCCCTTTGGCTGCCTCCATTACCTGAGGGGATACGCCTTCCAGGCCGGTGAGGGTGTTGCGGACAATGGGAAGGAGGGCATAAAGGGTCAGGGCGATGATGGCGGGGAGGGCTCCGATCCTGTGGAGCAGGGCCAGGAGAAAGGCGAGCATGGCCAGGCTGGGGATGGTCTGAAGGATGCCGATGACTGCCATGGCAGGGTTCCGCAGCCAGGACTTTCGGAATACGAGCATTCCGAGAGGTATTCCGATCAGCATTGCCGCACCGGAAGAACACCCGGTGAGCATGAGATGTTCACCCGTTCGCAGCCAGAGTTCGGGGAGGCGTTCGGAGATGAGCGCGCTCAGGGTCGCCGTATCCATCAGGTCATCCCTTCAAAGTCCGCCAATTGTCTGGCGGGTTTGGCAAAAAGGTCCCGAACAAAGGGGGTGGCCGGCGCAGACAGGATCTCCTGTTTGGTCCCGATCTGTTCCAGTCTCCCCTGATGGAGGATCAATATCCGGTCACCCAACAGGAGGGCCTCGAAGATGTCATGGGTCACAAAGACAATGGTCTTTTTGAGCTCCTTCTTAAGCGTGAGCAATTCCTGCTGCAGTGATTCACGGCTCAGGGCATCGAGGGCCCCGAAGGGCTCATCCATGAGGAGATAGGCAGGGTCGGCGGCCAGGGCCCGGGCCACGCCCACCCGCTGCTGCTGTCCCCCGGAGAGTTCGTCCGGGAACCGGGCGGCGAATTCCGGTGAAGGGAGTCCCACAAGGTGCAGTAGCTGGTCGGCACGCGCTTTCCGCTTTTGGACCGACCAGCCCAAGAGTCGGGGAACGACTTCCACATTCTGGCCCACGGTCATGTGGGGGAAGAGGCCGATCCCTTGAAACACATACCCGATCCGCCGGCGCAATGTGACCGGGTCCTGGGTCATGATATCCTCCCCCCCCACCTCGATGGTTCCTGCGGTCGGTTCGATGAGCCGGTTGATCATCTTGAGGGTGGTGGTCTTTCCGCACCCGGACGATCCCAGAAGGACCAGGGTTTCCCCCGGTTCCACTCTCAGGGAGAGATCCTTTACCGCAAGGGAACGGCCGTTATCAAATGATTTGGAAACGTGCATCAATCGGATCATCGGCGTTTCATCCCGTGCTTCTCTCAATTATTGTGAAGTTCTAAAGCGGATAACCGCAACCAAAAGGCTGTGTGCTGTCCCGTCATTCCGGCATGCCCTTAGCCGGAATCCAGCCCCCCGTATTTCTGGATTCCGGCTGGAATCGTGCCGGAATGACGGAAGGCTAAGCGTGCAGTGGAAGGATGGCCATATTTTTTTTGTTTTTCATGACGGAAGACCAGGGCATAAGGTGCTATTATTCTATTGCCCGGGAATCTCCTTTATGATAACAGACAGAAAAATCTTGTTTTCACAGGTGAACCATCATGTCTCAAAAAAATAATAGTGTTCCCCCTGATCATCCTGAAGATATCCATACCATACGAACCAAGGAGATCATCTATGCGATCCGCAGATTGATGCAGGCAGGGGAGCATTATACAAAGGAACTGAACAAGATATACAATGTGAGCGCGGCTCAGATCAACTGTCTGATCGCCCTTCACGAAAACGGCCCCCTTTCCCCGTCCCAGATTGCGAGACATGTGATGGTCAATTCCAGCACGGTTACGGGTATTATCGATCGGCTGGAGAAAAAGGGGCTTGTTGAACGATCACGGATCTCACATGACCGCCGGGTGATTACGGTGGAGTTGACCCGAAGCGGAAAAATACTCGCTGAAAATGCCCCGCCCCCCATACAGCACAAGATTATTGACGGACTTAACAAGCTTTCTCCCAGCGATATCGACGACATTGCACTGACCCTGAAACGGCTCACCGACATGCTGGATGTGCAGGATCTGGACGTCACGTAGCATGGAGCAGGGAGCATGGGGCATGGAGCATAGGGCTTCCCCGCTGTTTCCCGTCCTCCCTGCCCCGTGAAACAACTCCGAAGGAGTTCCCGAAGGGGTTTCACCGGGGTGTCCTCTCTTCCCGATAACTGATAACCCCTCTCCCCTTTCCCCTTTCCCCTTTCCCCTTTCCCCTTTCACCTTTGAGCTTTCAGCTTTCAAGCTTTCAGCTTCCATTTACCGATAACTGATAACCCCTCTCCCCTTTCCCCTTTCCCCTTTCCCCTTTCCCCTCTCCCCTTTCCCCTCTCCCCTTTCCCCTTTCCCCTTTGAGCTTTGAGCTTTGAGCTTTCAGCTTCCACCTTACTACTTATCCCCAATAATTTAAATACATTAAAACAAAATCCAAGATTTCCTTGACACGCCATATTGTTTGCTGTATGATTATTTCAACTCAAATAACATGATATGATATCATATGTTGTCGCATGGTATCAAATCAAATCAGGAAAAACCCTAAAAATAGTTGTGTTTTTGTAACCCTGTAGGCCTCTGAAAAAATTGGCAAAAGGCCGGCCCCAACATCCGATGACCGCTTTATCTTCGAGCTAAAGTGATACGGATTTTTCTATGTGCCATCCGGCGGCGGGCGGGTTGAGCGGATGTCCCGGCTCAAGATCGGATTCTGATAACCTTTAAGAGGAGAGAATAATGAATACGAAACAGGTGGAAGCATCAAAGGCGGTCTTAGGTAACGACGCCGTCGAAATGCTGCTCAAGTCGCATCAGGATGCGTTGTGGATATTGGAGAATCTGGGCGTCGGCTGCACGCAGCCGGAGATGCAAGAGGTGTTTGAGCCCTTTACGGCCGAGGGTGAGGCCGTGGTCTATGATAATCGGATATATGTGACATCCGGGCTGGTTGAGAGATGCCTTGAAACGGTCCCAGGGGTATCCGACTTTTTTGTCCCCCGCAACAGCTTTTTCATCGGGGGAACGGCCCCCTATGTGTATGACGACGAAAAAGGGACCGGAGGTATATTTCCCACTCCTGAACATGCCAAACGTATTGCACAGATCGCCGATGCCCGTGAGCCTGTAGCCGGGATGGGGAGGGGCATTAAACTGAAAGACGAGGTCATGCAGATGAATATCATGGCCGAGAATTGCAGCAAACCGCTGTATTTTGCGGTGACCTCGGATAAATCGCTGGAGCGGGCCAAGGAGATCTACGCCGAACGAAAGGATATCATGGTCGTCTTCTGCCTCACGCGGCCCCCGCTGGAGGTGAATGAAAACTTTTCCGACCATTTTGTAAAGGTAGTCAAAGCGGGCCTTCCGGTCTTTATCTCGGCGATGCCGATGGCCGGCATCAGTGCACCTTATTGTTATAACGGGGTGCTTTCCATGACCCATGCCGAGGTCCTCTTCGGCATCTGCGCGGCCCAGTTGCTCAACCCCGGCACGACCTGCGTCCATGCAGGCTATCCGACCATTGCGGATCCCAGTATTGAATACAACCCGAATTACGGACTGGTCAGCCATAATCTCTTGAACATCCTTATGGCCCACCTGAACCTTATGCTGGATATCCCGACCTTTCAGAGCGCCGGAACCACCCATGAAGAAGACCCCACGGAAAAGGCCTATGCCGATGCGCGGATGGGCCAGGCACTCTGCAAGAAATATGGGGTCCATATGATCCGCCATCCGTTTGCCTTTCTAAGATACCTGATCGATTTCTCCTTTGAGAAGCTGGAAAAATCCATCCAGATCGCCCGGGAGGTCACCCCTGAGGATGCACCGGAAATAGAGATACCGGTGTACGACGATCGCGGTATGGATTCCATCAGAAATATCGGTCTGGGAATGTATATGGAAGATCCCCTGACCACAGCCAACCTGGGCAGGATTTTCGTCACATAATAGAATAGGTCATTTTAACTGTCTCGTGATTTCCGGCGAATCCACTGGAGTTCTCGAATTCATCGCCTGTTACGGGACCATCATATATGGAGGTTTTTTCAAATGGCAAGTATTTGCGGAATCGTATCGCAGCATGGAAAAATTGAAGAGGACAGCACCAAGCCGCTGGGAAAGATGATCAAGCTGACGCGGCACCGTGGGCCGGATAATGTCCACGTCAGAACGCTGCCTGACAATCGCGGGGCCGTCGGGGCATGCGAGATCAACCTGGGCCCCAGGACCACCCACTGCACGTCGATCAATAACGATCCCCCCTATATCCTGTTTGACGGGGAACTCTTCAATGATCGGCCGGAGGGTCAAAGCGATCTGGATTTGTTCATAGAATACTGGGAAAAGTATGAACGGAATTGCTTTTCACGTTTGGATGGGAGTTTTGTCTGCGCAGTGGTGGAAAAGGACGAAGAGGTCATCCTTGCACGGGACCCGGTGGGTGCCAGACCTCTCTTCTTTGGGGACCACGACAACGTATTTTATTTCTGTTCTGAAATGAAAGGGCTCATCGATCATATTCAGTTCGACGTTCAGGAGCTTGCCCCCGGGCAGATATACAGCACCAAGAAAGGGTTGAAGGAGTATGACCCCTTTGTTCCTGAAACGCCCCAACTCGGCCACCTGCATGAGGCCATAAAGACAGTGAGGGAACTCATGATACAGGCCGTTCGGAAGCGGATGGAAGGGGTGGAGGCCGTATCTTTGAGCGGAGGACTGGACAGTTCTATTATTGCTGCCATTGCAAAGGAGTACAACCCCGACCTGAAGCTTTTTACCGTGGCGGTTCAGAGCGCGCCCGGACCGGACCTGGAAAACGCTAAACTCATGGCGGATTTCTTGGGGCTGAAACACTACATCTATGAAATCACGGAATCCGATATCGTGGATTTCGTCTCCGATTCCATATGGTATCTGGAAAGCTTTGATGAGGACTGCATATCGGGAATCCTTTCAAACTACTATGCCTCCAAGATTGTAAAGTCTCACAGCAATGCCGTGTTGGTGGGGGAAGGCGCCGATGAGTTGTTCGGCGGCTATCGGATGGTCCTGAAAAACCCCAAGGTCAAGAGTTCGGAACAACGGGAGCGTCTGGCCCAGAAACTGCTGGATATTTCCTATAACACGGCCCTGAGAAGACTGGATCGGGGGTGGATGGCCAATTCAGTGGCCTATAAAGCCCCTTTTCTGGATTCAAGCGTGGTGGCCTTCAGCAAGAAGATCCCCATGGACTGGAAGATCTACGGCGAAAATCAGGTGGAAAAATATATCCTGCGGGAGGCCTGCAGGGATATGCTTCCCGAGAAGATCGCCAATCGGGAAAAACTGCGGTTTGCCATGGGGTCGGGCATGGATGATGTGATGGATGAGCTGGTTTCGCGGAAGATCGATCCGGGCGAGATCAAACAGAGACCCAAAGCCGCTTACGGCCTGCCGTTTGCCACATTCAAGGAGTTATACTATTACGACGAGTTCTTGAAGCTTTTTCCGCCTTCATACGAGAAGCAGACCATTCGCTGGGACCCATTCAAGTAAGATGCCCATGTAACGCTTTACATGGATTCAGGAATTGGGGAATTGAGGGATTGAGAAGTTCCAGCGTTCCATTATCCCGATATCCCCATTGGGGCAAACCCCTAAAATTATAGATAAGGAGTTAGTAATGGCATTTCCTACACAATATAAGTACATTATCATCGGCGCCGGGATCCACGGCCTGAGCACGGCCTGGCACCTGGCAAAGGAATTGAAACAGAGAAAGCGGGGATCGGGCAAGGATGTCCTGGTCATTGACAAGGGATCCATCGGCGCCGGGGCATCCGGCATCGCCTGCGGCGTCATCCGCAACAACTATTTTCAGCCCGCCATGCGCGAGCTGATGGCCCACAGCGTTGCCCTGTGGGAGGAGGACGGGGAGGCCTACGGCTATCATCCGGTGGGCTACATGCAGATATCTCCCGAATCCATGCACGCCGATGTCGCCGAGATCTATGCGCAGCAGAAGGATATCGGCTACCAATCCCTATTCATCGAAGGCGAAAAGGACTGCCTCAACTATATGCGGAAAAATGTCTTTGACGACTGGCAGGCCCGGGAGATCACCTCTGTCCTCCACGAGAAGATGGGTGGTTATGCCAATCAGATGCGGTCCCTCTACCGGTTGGCGGACAAGGCCGAGGCCGAAGGGGTCCGCATCCTCACCGGGGTGACGGTCACCGGGTTCAAGACCGATAAAGACTCGGTGACGGCTGTCGAGACCTCTGACGGGGATATTCAATGCGACTGGGTGGTCGTGGGACCCGGTCCCTGGGCCAAGGGCTTTTGGGACATGCTGGACCTTCCCAATGAGATCGATATCAAGGGTCCGGACGGGGTTATCCATTCCGGAAATCAGATGTGGACCTACTGGTGCCTGGTTGAAGGCACCCTCGGCGTGGATCCCGGATATGCCATGAACAACCAGGGAAAGATGCCCCCGGTCATCCACCTGGATTCGGAGGCCCCGCTTCATTCGAGTGAGGACGGGTCTCTGATAACGGATCAGATGTGGGGCATCTATTACAAACCCGACTTCAGCTTCGGAGGCGTTCAGGGGGGAGCGGCGCCCTACATTGTGGAGGGAGAGGTGAATGTGGATCCGTACGGGATCGATTCTCCTGATTTTACGGTGACGCCCGAGTTCGTTCACATGTGGACGTCGGCCCTGGCCCATGCCCAGAAACGGTATGAGAACACCCATCAGAAATACAAGGATGAGCCCTCCGGGGGCGTGGGCTGTTTTACGCCCGACTGCTTCCCCATTTTTGATGCCATGAAGCAGAACTGCTATATGATCCTGGATTCCAATCATGGATACAAGATGATCGGCGTGGGCAAGCTGGTGGCCAAAGAGGTGATGGGGGAAAGGCAGCGCCTTCTCGAGCCGTTTCACTTTGATCGCTACGAAAAAGGGCGGTTGCATCCGGTCTCTCACAGCCCCTTTCCATGGAGCTGATGGAAGATCAGAGATCGGGCTTTTGATTCTTACAAGTTCACGCTGAGAACGCATCTCCCACAATCGCCTGACCCGAAGCGACACCAGAAGAAGGTAAGAAGGTGGTAAGGTGAGAGGGTATCAACTGTCTCGAAATAGTACCGACATCTTCGTCATGCCGGACTCGATCCCCGCAAGTACGGGAACTGGATTCCGGCCTCCGCCGGAATGACCGGTTAAAGACAAACATGAGACGGTTAATGAGCCCATAACCGCAGCGGGCTGCCGGAAACGCGTGGTTTTCATCGGATGGGGATTGAGGGATTTGGGAGCTTGACGGTTCCTGATTGAGTTTTGTGATGGACGTAACCATTCTCGGTTCAGGGGGATGCATGGTGATCCCCAAACCCCTCTGCCAATGCCGGGTGTGCAAAGAGGCGAGGTCGAGGGGCAGGCCCTACGAGAGGACAGGCCCTTCCGCCTTTCTGCACGACGCCCATCTTCTTATTGACACCCCGGCAGAGATCGCCCTTCAGTTGAACAGGGCCGGAATCGATCGCATCGATTATCTCATGTTTACCCATCTCGATCCGGATCATGTGGAGGGGTTCCGGGTGGTGGAACAGATCACCCTCGATTTTCGCACCTGGAAGGCCTATAACGGCAAGAAAATCCGGCTTATCCTGCCCCGGACCTTGATGGACAGAATCAGGGATATCCGTTCCATATACGGCCCTCTCATCGATTTTTACGTGGCGCAGGGGTTTGTGGAATGCAGGGTTTTTGATCGGACCACGCAAATCGGAGACATCCGGGTGACGGCCATTCCGGTGGATCGCGGTTCCCAGACATCATTTATCTATGTCTTTGAAAAACAGGACACAAGGATGATTTACGCACCGTGCGACATCAAACCGTTTCCCGAGGGTCGAAGAGAGGTTGCGGGGGCCGATCTACTGGTAATCCAACCCGGTATGTTTGAAGACCGCCTCAAACACGGCTTCGCATATCCGTGGGATCATATTTCGAGAAAGACCCTTTACACCTTTGAAGAGACAACGGCACTGGCCCGGAGAATCCGGGCGAAAAAGGTCATCTTTGTCCACATGGAGGAATACTGGAACAGGGGCCATGACGACTACCGGGCCCTGGAGAAGGAGTTGGACAACATGGCGTTTGCCTATGACGGCATGCGTGTGAGGGTCTGACGGAAAGGATAGAAAATTCATGAATTTTAATATGAACGGCATTCTTGAAAAAATACATACCGACGCCCTCAGGGTCCTGGAGGAGGTGGGGGTCAAGTGCGTTTCCAAAGAAGTGCGGCAGATCTTTGAGGATACCGGACTTGCGGCATTTGATGAAGACGCGGGGCATATCCATGTCCTGACCCCTTTGATTGAGCAGGCCCTTTCCACGGCGCCCAAGAGAGATCAGTACTGGATCCCGGAGGATTCCTTTGGGGTAGGCGGGACGGCCCCATTCCTGTATGACGATGAGACCGGGGAGCTGGTGGAACCCACCTTCGATCACCTGGCCCGCATCGCGGCCATCGTGGAAGCGGCGGACGTGATCCGGTTCATGGCAAGGGGGGTCTTGATCAAAAAAGAGGAAGTCAAGGTCATGGATACGATTGTGGAGAACTGCACCAAGCCGATCTACGTGGCCGCGGTGACCGATGAAGGGATCGACCGGGCACTGAAGATCCATGAGGGCCGTGGAAACATCACGGTCCAGTTCTCCATTATCAACAGTCCCCTCAATGTCATCGAGAGCATGATCGACCCGTTTCTGTCATGCATCAGGAAAGGGATCCCCATCTATGTCTCCACCATGCCGATGGCGGGGCTGTCCGGCCCCTATTCCATGTCGGGACTCGTGACCCTGACCCATGCCGAGGCCCTGTTCGGCATCACCCTGGCCCAGCTGGTCAATCCCGGGATTGTGGTGGTTCACGCGGGTCTTCCTTCCATCGCCAATATTCAGAAGAATTATGCCGTGGATCTGGGCCTCAAGTCTCATAATATCGCCAACCTGCTTCAGGAAAAGGTGAACCAGCAGCTGGATATCCCTTCGATTCAGACCGCCTGCACCACCAGCCAGGATCGACCGAATGAGGAGGCCGAAAAAGAGGCGGCCTACGGCTTCGGCCTGATGAAAAAATACGGTTTTCACCAGATGCGGCATTCCTTCGGGTTTTTGAGGGAGCTGATCTCATTTTCCATTGCCAAGCTGGAAAGGCATGTGGAACTCTGCCGGGAAACCGGCCCTGAGGATGTCCCGGATCTTGAAGATGTGCCCTATGATCCTGAAGGTTTCGAGGCCATTATGCGCAACGGGAGCCAGGCGAATTACATGAGAGACGATCATACTCTCAAGAATACCGGAAAATACTTTCTGTCATGAGACTGCGGGGGACGGACCAATGAAGGCGGTGATCTATCAGACCTATCCGATTCTGTTCGATCTGAAGGCCAATCTGGATGATGTGATCGGGAAAATCCATCAGGGAAAGGACCAGGGCGCCCAGTTGATTGTTTTTCCCGAACTTGCCCTGACCGGCTATTTCGTGGGACAGCGATATCATGAACTGGCCCTGAAACTGGATTCCACAGAGATTCAGAAAGTGGTGTCGGCCACAAAGGGGACTGCCGCCATAGTGGGCTTTATTGAAGAATCCCCGTCCATGAATTTCTATAACTCCGCCCTGGTGGCGGTGGACGGTGAGATTTCCTATGCCTATCGGAAGCTCAACCTTCCCAATTACGGCGTGTTTGAGGAACGCAAATTCTTTTCTCATGGAAAACAGGTTCCCGTGTTCAAACTCCATGGGTTCACTGTTGCCGTCTTTATCTGCAATGACCTCTGGCACCCGTCCCTCCCCTATCTGGGGGTGGTGCAGAAGGCGGATATTTTTGTCACCATTTTTAATTCTTCACAGGGTTCCATGGGAACCGAATTTTCCAATATCGAGAGCTGGGGCGTGATCAACAAGTTCTATTCCCGTATTTTCGGAATCTATAACATCTGCGCCAATCGTGTAGGCCAAGAGGCGTGGAGGGAAAACGTGTCCATGCTGGCGGTCGAGACGGCCAGCCTCAGCGCCGCTGAGAGGGCCGCCAGGCAACCGCAAAAGGAAACCTTCAGCTTCTGGGGGGGGAGCGAGATGGTCAACCCCTTTGGTCAGCAGATCGCCAAGGCCGCCCTATACGAGCAGGATATGATTTCCGGGGAGATCTCGAGAGACCTCCTGCGACAGAAGCGGATCTTGCTCCCGTATCTGCGGGGGGATGACCCCTACTTTACCCATCGGGAATTGCAGCGAATTCTTTATGGCAAGGGGAACGACGGTCCTGTTTTTTGACATTGAACTTCAGGTCTTCTTTTTGTGATGGGTTGACCTCGGAGACAGTTAATATTATCATAAAACATGCAAAAGGCATTCACCGCCTTTTGAGTGGGAATGGGACAACGATGTGCATACTCATAAATCATAAATCAGGGAGGCGTTGATCGTAAGAGCAGTTTTGATGTTGCCGGCATTCACCTACACACACCTGAAATATGTTCAAGATGGTTTCCTGTTTTTTATCGCACTTGCCACCATAGCCCTGTTTATTTTAACGCATTTTTCCATGGCAGAGGCCGGGACAATGGACGTTGCTTTTGGAAAGGATGATCTTTCTGCAACCATTGAGCAATCGTCTCTCAAGGCGGTCATCGAAAAAATTGCAGAGAAAGAAGACATATGGGTAAAGGGCGCTGAAAACCTGTCAGATGAGCTATATTCTGTTGAATTTGAGGATGTGAGTATCCGCGATGCGATTGAAAGGATGCTTGAACCATTCAATTGTTGTTTTTTCATCGACAGGGAAGGGGGGCTAGTGGGCGTAATTATAGTGAGCAAAAAGGACAAAAGGGGGGTGACCCGGCTGCGGCGTCCTCCCGGAAATGGTTTAAAGGGAAGACGCAGAAGGTAGTTGGCTGATGCGCAATAATGAATCGGCCTGAATGTAAGGAGGTTTTAGTTGAAAATGAGGCTCTCCATATTGGCGATGGCATCGTGTTTTCTGATGCTGATCCCGATGGCGGTGGAAGCAAAAGTGTGGGAGCGTGAGCTTCAGAATATGAAGGCCGCGTTTATGACCGGATATTTTCGAGCGCTTCATCTTGACATGGAAACCATCTCAAGATTAAAAGAAGACGAAGACGCCATGAAAAAATACATTCGGGCAAAGGCCAGGGAATATATGGATGAAATACGAAAGTTGAACCGTTAAGTGGTGTCCCGGTAACGGACACCCTGCCGGGACCGAAGGCCGGTCCGGGATATTCATTCCAAATCCCAAGGCGGCCTGACGGCCGCAACCAGAAAGGTACGGGTGCGAATCCCGGCAGTTTTTGAGCGCTGACTGATAAGGCACCAACTTCTCCGCATGGTGCAGAGAAGTTGCAAACCAAAGATTCCAGATAACAGGAGGTTTATTAACAGATGGAAGGGACTGTAAACAGCTATAGTGAACAGAAAGGTTTTGGATTTATCACTCGAGACGATGGGGAAGAGGTGTCTTTTTATCGATCTTCCATTATGATGGAGGGATACAGGAGACTGAACGGCGGAGATCGGGTGCTTTTTGATATTGCTGAGACCCCCCGGGGCCCTGAGGCCAAAAATATCAGAAAAGTCGGCCATGATAAGTCGACGCTTCACTGATTGAAGAGGTTTTGCAAAAGACCCCCTGCCGGGTCTTTTGCGATGTTTTTGGTGGCCTGGAGTGTTTGCCCTCCTAGGAGTTTAAATCGCTCAATCGGTGGAAAAGGACTGGTTGCATGGGAGTCAATAGAGGGTGTTGTCACACACGGCAAGGGTCTTTCAGACTCTCCGGCCGCCGGTCCTGCCTGCCGGTTTTGGCGCGCCCGCCCCGGGTCTTTTTTCTTTATGCACTGGTGGCGCTGTTTCTATGCGGGTGCCTCACCACCGTCAGCCGCGCAGAGGGAAACGGGGCTGCGGTCACCCATGTTGTAAAGCGGGGGGAGACCCTGAGCGGGATCGCCCTCGCCCATAAGGTGTCGGTCGAGCAATTGCGGGGATGGAACGCGCTTCGTGGGGACAAGATCTTCGTCGGGCAGCGTCTTCAAGTAGGCCCACCTGCACCGCCTGCGTCCTATGTGGTCAGAAGCGGCGATACGCTTTCTGAAATCGCCGCGCAATGCCGGATTCCCCTGTCTACCCTTCGCCTGTTGAACCGGATCAATAACGACCGGATTTATCCGGGGCAGGAACTCAAGCTGATCGCTTCCCCGGAAAAGGGCGCAGCGCCGGAGGAGGCGTTTGAGTATGTGGTCAAAAGGGGAGACAGTTTGTCCGCCATCGCCCGGCGATTCGATATGGGCGTGGGGCTGTTGCGACAGCTCAACCGTCTGACGGGGGATCGTATTTTTCCCGGGCAGCGGTTACAGCTGCGGCCCTCGTCCCTGGATGAGGCCGTTCACATCGTTCGTTCGGGGGATACGCTATCGTCCATTGCACTCAAGTACAAGACGACCGTGTCCGAGCTGGCCACTCTCAATGGTATTGAGGGGAGCCGGATCTTTGTCGGTCAGGAATTACGGCTCAAGAAGACCCCGGCCCGCATTCACATCGTGGAGCGCGGCGATGCGTTGTGGGAGATTGCCGAAGCCTATGGGATGTCGGTTGGGGAACTCAAGAAACTGAACGGGCTCTCCTCGGATCGGATTTATCCCGGACAGGAACTGCAGCTGAGCGCCACACAGGCGGTGCCCTACGCTGTATACACGGTCAAGTCGGGGGATTATCTGGGCAGGATTGCACGCCTGCACCAGATGAGCATTTCCGAATTGAAGAGCCTGAACAACATCCAGGGGTATGTGATCCATCCCGGAGAGAAGCTGAAGGTGAACCCGATCCTGCGCAGTGAAAGAGATGGGCGCATGCTTCGGGAAATCAATTGGGATAATCTGGTTCAGGTCTCCAGTAAATTCAGAAGAATTCCGGATGGGAATGGACCCTATTACGGCCAGTGCCCCAGGGCAAAGCAACAGTTGCATGCGGGTTACTATGAAGGACCCTGCCTCTCCCTCTGGCAAACGTATCTTCAGGCCCGGAGCCTCTTGCGTGCATTCGACCACGAAATCGATCGGCTCGGACGCCTGGGCAGCAGCCTGAAGGGCTGGCATATTGTACTGGATCCGGGTCACGGGGGGCTCGATCCGGGGGCCGTGGTGGTTAACCTGGACGGCAACGGCGAAAAGGTCTATGTGGTAGAGCACGAGTATGTCTACGATGTCGCCCTCCGGGTCTATGTATTGCTGCGGCTTCACGGTGCAACGGTTACCTTGACCGTGCTGAGCCCCAATCACCTGATCCGTCGTTCGGACCCGCCGACCCGGACATTCGTCAATGAGAAAAATGAGGTCTACAACAGCGAAGCATACAACCGGCAGAACCGGACGGCAAACTGGCCAAGGGGAGGCCGCAACGGAAACCTCTCATACCGCGTAAATATTGCGGCCAGGGCCTTCAAAAATGTGCCCAAACATCGCCGCATGTTTCTATCCTTTCATGCGGATATCGATCACCGATCCCCTGAAGCGCCTCTGGTCTTATATTACAGGAGCGGAACCGGCCGGTACGAAGACACTCCTTCCAGGAAATTTGCGCAATCTATTCTTCCATCCTTAGGCGCCGGGGCCTATGCCAGGGGTCAGAATCTCGGGGTGCTCCGGAAAAACCCGGCATATGTCAAAGTGATGTTGGAACTCCGCAATCTTGCCTATACCGACCACGCCTGGGCCCTTCGTTTTGAGGAGTTGCGACAGCGCGATGCGGAAAAGGTCGTCAAAGGCGTACTGAATTATGTCCGCAGGCAGAAGTGAGCAGCATACCGCGCCGGAGGCACATCGACTGAATGCAACGGATCAAACGCGCATCTCATTTCATGATATCTCTTCAGTACCTTATTTCCACTAACCCTGTAACAAAAAACAAGAGAATCTCTTTGTAATTCGGTATGCCCATTTCATTGATTCACACCCCGGTGAAACAAGAGCAAAAAATGGTTTCACAGGGCAGGCGGAGACACCCCGAGTGAAACGACACAGAAAAGGTTTCACCCCGGTTAAATAAAGAAAACAAAAGATTTAACTGGGCAGGCGGGGCAGGCAAAGAACACAGAGAAAAACAAAGATAATTCATTTTAAGGCCCTAAAATAAAAGCCCTTTGTGGCTTCGTGACTTTGTGTGAGTCGCGCCTTTTGGCAGCGCTTGTTCAGAAACAGGGACGGTCGTCGAGCGTCATGGCCCCTTATGGGTGCATTTCTTTTGATGCGCCTCTACCGGGCCTCTTTGCCGGATTTTGAGAAGTAAAATATCGCCTTCTACGGAAGGATACCGGATGCACCCTATTTACTTTCGGTACAATTTTCAGTGTAGTCTTATGGATAGCGGTGTAAGCATATTTTCAGGCGCGTTCAGACTGCCGATTCAACAATAACCCCAAAAAAAAGGAGAACATATTTCTATGTGCACCATATGCGGTCATTTTGTTAAAGACGGCAATATAAAGACAACGGATATCTATGACATGCTGATAAAGATGAGTCATCGGGGACCTGATTCTCACGGTGTTTATTTGGATCAAAGGTTAAGCAGGGCAGAGAATGTTGAGGACCTGAAGGAAGCACTTTTATATAAAAGCCATATCGCTCTGGGGCATTCAAGATTGACGATCGTGGGGCAGGAAAAGGCGACCCAGCCATATACGTCCTGCGATGGGAAGTTGAACTTGATTCACAATGGAGAGATTTACAATTATGAGAAGCTGAAAAGTCTTTTGCTCAGGCAGCACACGTTTAAGACGAGCAGCGATAGCGAGGTGATTGTACACCTTTTGGAGGAGACTTATCAGGGAGATCTCCTGGATGCCATGAAAAAGGTGGTGAACATTCTGGATGGGATGTATGCCCTTGCCGTAACCGACGGCGATTCGGTTGTCCTGGCCAGAGACCCCATCGGCAAAAAGCCCCTTTATCACATTGAAAACGAGGGCGTCACCTATTTTGCTTCAGAAAAAAAGGCCCTGTGGAATGGCAAAGATAGACCCGCGAGATTGAACCCCGGCAATATCCTGCATATCAAAAGCAGTGGTGTAAAAGAGCACGAGGGCTTTGCGCTTCAACTCCCCCAGATTGACATCGTGGATTTTCGGGAGGCCGTAGAGGCTTATAAAGAAGTACTGATCGGGGCCGTCAAAAAGAGGCTTACGGGGCTCAGGGAATCACGGATCGGCGTAATATTCTCAGGCGGTATCGATTCAGTGCTCATCGCGAAACTGCTCCAGCGCGAGGGAAAAAATATTACCTGCTACTGTACCGGTACCGGGGACTCGGGAGATATGGTGGCCGCGCGTGCGGTAGCCGAGGATATGGGACTCGACCTCAAGACGACCATCATTGAAGAAGGGATGGTGGAGGAAATCCTTCCGGAAATTATTCGGTCCGTTGAAGAAAGCGGCCTCCTTCAGGTCGAGGTCGCGATTCCGATGTATCTGGCGGCCCGGTTGGCAGCCGAAGATTCGATCCGGGTGATGTTCACCGGGCAGGCGGCGGATGAACTCTTTGCCGGGTACCCATGGTATAATGACGTGGTCCGCCAGTCAGGGTATCTCCGCCTCCATGAAAAACTCTGGGAGGACCTGACGTTTCTGTATACGGATACCCTCGAAAGGGAGGACAAGCTTACCATGGCGCATTCCATTGAACTGAGGGCGCCCTATCTGGATAGAGATGTCATTCAAACCGCCATGAAGATCTCTCCAAGGTTGAAAATCGAAGGGGAGCACGATACCCTGAGAAAACGGGTCCACAGACAGGCCTCGGTGGAACTGGGCGTCCCGCCCTATCTCGGGTTTCGGGCAAAAGATCCTGCACAATCCGGCTCCGGAATCCACGGGATCATTGAAAAGATCGCCAATAGGCAGGTTCACAGGATCGATGCCGATCTTGTGAACGAAAATCTCAGAAGGGATAAGGGGAGCCTGTATCGGTACGGCGACGATATCTATGGTGAAGATGGACCGCGATCCTATCTGCAGACCATAGAAGCAGAGATCCAGAAAAAATATATCCCCCCATTTCTGGCCAATCAGCATCGGCCGGAATCTGATGGACACCCGGTGTGCGATGCTGCTTAGATGATGCCTCGTGATTCCCATACAGGGGCCAGGTTTCAGGTTTCGAGTGCCCTCTGAGCTGCGAACCCGCGCTTCGAATTCCGCTTTTGGGACGGCATACCCCTGGACCCTCTGAACCCCTTACATCTTATGCAAGGATAGCAATAGAAGATGACCCAGCAAACAACGGCAAAGGTATGTATCGCACAAATAAACTATAATTCGCAACACATTGAGAAACATGTGGAACGGATTAAAAATATTATCAGAGAGTACCAATCATACGATCTGATCGTTTTTCCGGAGCTGATCCTGCATGGTCATCCGTCTTTTGAAAGACCGGAAGGGTTTCTGTACAGAAAAATGAAGATCATGTACAGCGCCATATCCAGGGATTTACATCAGTTTGTGAGGGACCTGGATGCCAGGGTGATTATAGGGGAGCTGAAGAGATGGGGTGAACGATATTTTAATATGGCCACCTACATCGACAAAGACGGGGTGCAGAACTATACGAAAACCCACGTGCACTGGACCGAGCATTTTGTTCCCGGAAACCAATTGAAGGTTTTTGATTCCCCATTTGGAAAGATCGGCATTACCATCTGTTTTGATGCGGCCTTTTCAGAGGTGTGGCGGGTCCTTTCACTCAAAGGCGCTGATCTGATCGTCAATATTTCGGCGGTTCCAGTGACCTTCCCGGTTGATTATATGTGGCGTCGATTTGCCGGAGCAGCCATTAATAATCAGGTCTTTATTGTCTACGCCAACCGACCGGGCACCGCCTTTTCAGGGCACAGCGCCGTATTTAGCCCAAAAGGAGACGTATTAACAAGCGCCGGCCCCGAAGAGGCCGTTATTGAGGCGGAGATCGATCTTATTGAGATGCGGCAGTGGCGGATGGAAGAGGCGATCTATCAAAACAGACGCCCTCTGCTCTATCGTGAGATTGTAAACCGCCATAAGCCCGCGCCTGAGATAAAAACAGCATACGAATCCTGGTGACGTCACATCTTTCCTGCCAGGCTATATTGGTGTGTCCCCCTCATTCCGCGCTTCCTTCATCCCTGTCAATCCTGCCCCTGGATTGAACGGATGAAGCAGGAGGCGTCGTCGGACGAACCGCCCCCCGGGGCCGGGATCCAGATAAAGCCGTCGCCCCCGGTCTCCCATCCGTGACCCCACGAGGATGTATCGGGCGAACCGATGTCCGGGCTGCCCGCTCCGCCGGGCACATGCTCGCCGGTCCCCCATTCGCCCCCCCCGGACCAGCCGGAATCGGATTTAAAGGGCGGCCCCCCGCCGCCTTCCGGCATCCACAGGGTCCATCCGCCCTGGCCCAGCGCGCTTTCTCCCAGGACCCGCCAGTATCCCAGTTTGATCACATATTCGTTCCCCGGCACCAGCCACAAGTCCTGGTCTGACGGATCATCGGCCTCGAGGAACAGGGATCGACTTCCTGCGTCGATCCGCCACCTCCACCTGCTCAGTGAGTCCGGAAGGGTCACGGTGTAATGGGACGCCGTAAGATCGCTAAGCCCGGTGATCTCAACCTGTGCGCACCCATATTTCGTCGCCGGATAGGTGTCGCCCTCGATGGGGATGCTCCTGCCGTTGGGGATCAGGAGATATTCGATGGTGGATCTGTCATCCAGAAGCCGGCTGGTCATGATGCCGCTGCTGCGTCCGTGGGCAATGCAAAAGACCGCCAGCATACTGTCGGGCCCAAGGGATACGGCCGCAGATTTGAGGGCATTCAGGAGGTTTTCCTTTGACCCTGCGCCTGAAAGCGTCCACGAAATGGAACGTTCGGGAGGGACCTTGCCGTCGGAAAAAAGGGTGGTGATGGCGCTGCTCTCCCAGCCGTAGTCGTTAATGAGGAGGTCGCGGCCCCCGGCAATGGTGTAGTCCCAGCTGGTGATATAATACTCGTTTCCGGCCCACATGCCGCTGAAGAGGATGGCCCGATCCCCGGGGCGATAGCTCAAGGTGCTGGTTGCAGCCGTGCCGCTGGCCCCGAACTGGGGAAATTCCACCCCGCCCCAGTACCATATGTACCCATCGGTGGTCCGGATGGTATCCTTTGCCGAGAGGTAGGCCTCGTGAAAGTTTGGAGGCGCGCTGCCGACGTCCCGCCGAAAGGCGTACATATACTCGTCATGGAATCCCCAGGTGTCGGTCTGGCCCGGCAGAAAGTCGTACATGGAAAGGCCGAGGGCGTGCCAGTTATTGGCGGTCACCACTGCGGCATTCGGAAGCTTTGTGAGATCGTCTACAAATCCGCCCGAGAAACAGCTCCCTGTGGAAAACATCAGCGTGCCCCTGAATCCCGAAAGGGCCTCCAGGACCTCGCTGTCCCAGATCATGACCTGCTGATAGTCCCGAAAGGCGCTGGGCTTGCCAGTGCTGTAATCGTAGTATTCCGCGCGGACGGTTAACCCGGACAAAAAGAACAAACCCGCTGTTACGGCCACACAGACAAAAAGGAGTCGTTGTCCGATTTCTTTTGAGCCGTCAAAAAAGCACATATCCGATGCCCTCCTTGATGACGTTTATCCATTTGTAAAACCATACCTTAGACCCGCAGGTTTATCAACCGGTTTGTGCCCCTGTTCCGCTCCCTGTTTCTTATCGGGGTGAAAAGGAAACGCGCTGTAATTTCACCTTGATTTGACCTGGCAAGGAGGGGCGGACAGATTCTTGTTAACCCCCAAGGCCGTTTCACCTGAACTCCATCCCCAAAAAGCGAGTTCACCCAAGGCTCACCGCCTCTGACACCGCTTCAGGCGACGCATGTGGTTGGTCGGTCGCAGTCAGCTGCACTGTGGTCATGGATGGTGCGCCGGGTCACGACATGACAGGGGCGGCCTATATTGAGCGGATCGAGGGAGAGGGTAACAGCCTGAATATACCTTGACAGCAATCATCGCCGGCTGCGAGGGATTTTTGAATTGTGAACTCCAATCTATCCCTCTCCACTCCCAGAAGTGCACAAAAAATTTGCCGGTCCATTTCCATCAGGGCCTCGCAAACGGCTCTGTAGGTATTTTCAATGCCAAAAGGACAGCGATATCCTGTCCAGTAAGCGATGCCATCTCTCATTTCTATACTGGACGGAAGGCCTGCTTTGTTGGTCATATCAACAAATGCCTCCCCGGCCGCAATAAGGTCGGCTGGTTTCCATTTTTTCTTGAGGCCTGTGCCGACCTCAAATCCGTACTTACCATAAATTTCCTTTATCACAGGCAACACCGCATCTCCCAGGTTTTCATAAATGGCCACGCACAACTTTCCATGGAGGGTTTGCATGTTTGTTCGCTCCTTGTTAATCCCCATTTCTCCATTCCCCCCTCAAGGCACAGATGATAGAAAATCGTTTCCGCGCCAAGTTTATCCGATTCGTTGTTTACCGTATCGGCATAATGAAATCCTTTTGCGTTAACATAAAATGTTACGCACAACCTTCAGCATATCAATTAGGAGTCAAAAGGGGCCTGCCCTTGACTCCGAGTACGCCTGGCCAGCCCCTTATTGATGTTTCACAAATATCAACTTGCTCGTGTCAAAACCAAGACATGCGCCATATCCATCATGGCTTTTCACCGCCGTCCTTCTTATTCTCCTCCAAAACGTTATTGAACCTTTCCGCCTGCTGATCACCGATCTTTCCGATATCCCTTTTCAGTTTATGGTACTGCTTGACGGCCTCGTTGCCGATAGCGTGATCCATTGTATTTTCTCCGCTGTCGCACCCGGCAAGCATGAAAATGCCCACCATCATCAGGCAGATGCGCATGAAAATACTATTTCTGTTCAGCCGTTGCATCTTTTGGGCATGTTTGGTCATGACGAATGCCTTGCCTTGTTCCGTGAAAGCCCTCGGGAGCTTACGCGTTTCACCCCAACTTGATGTCCCAAAATGGAACTTCAAGTCCGTATACGCTTCGTTTGTCACACTGCCTACCGTATTTGAATGACTACCTTTCTCTCTCCATCACCCTCATGTCAAAAGGGGGTCTGACTTTTTCTCTTAATGAGTCTGGAATATAGCATATCTATCACGCTTCTTAAACATGAACGTTTCATGATCTTTCGATCCGAAAAAATATCCTCAAACCGCATGCCCTGGTTTATTACATGATACCCTGCATCTGCGTATTGGACCCCAGGAGGTCGGGAAATCTTTTTTCCTTGTAGGATCAGTCAGGCAAGAGTCAACGGCAGACTTGCCCCCGTACAGGCGTAGTAAACTCTTTCAACTGCGGGGTTTACGCACCGTTCACCGATATTCCGAAAACAATGACGATAACTATTTTCTTAGCAAGATGGTGGGTTTTATCCATTTTTCAACACCGAAACACGTTTTTTGAGAACAGCCCCTTTGTCGACCGGGCTCCAGCCAGTCAAACAATTCTCTTGAAAATAATCGCGAATATAACTATATTTTTAGGCAACCAGACCATGGTAATCGTTTTTTTGAGGGTATAACGATTTTTTGAGGCGTGAGGACCTTGGATTCGACACAGAGCCGGTTGGCGGGATATGCGTTTCTGATTGAGCAGCACGGGCTAATTGTTTTGCCGAACTGGCATACGTCCTCGGTCAGCCCAACAGGAACACTGCGCTCTACCATTCAGGACGGGCAGGTCGAAGCCGTCTATCCCCAGTCCTATTGGCCCGGAGGCAGGACGGGGGACCATCTGGAGTTCGCACTCAAGTACGACGGCGTCAACCTGGGTATCCTTTCGGCCCTTTTCGACGCCGTGGCGGCGGACGAGATTGTGGCCTGCATCACCTCGAAACCCACCGGAAAATATGCCCGCAGAGTGTGGTTCCTGTATGAATTCCTGACAGGACGCAAGCTCCCGTTGCCGGATCTCAACAAGGGGAACTACGTCGAGGTTCTGGAGCCGGATCGATACTATACCATAGCTCCCGGCCGTCGCGTGCAGCGTCAGCGGGTCGTCGACAATCTGCTTGGCAAGAGATCATTCTGTCCTATCATCCGGCGTATCGACGAACTCGCCGCCATGGAGGAATTCGACCTTCTGAAACGGTGCGAAGAGGTCATGACCTCTTACCCTCCGGAACTTCTCCGGCGAGCACTTAGCTATCTCTACAACAAGGAAACCAAATCCTCATTCGAGATCGAACACATCAAGCCAAGCGCCTCCCGGACAGAGAAATTTATTGGGCTGCTGGAAATGGCAGAGCACAAGGACTTTTGCGAGAAGCCTCTCCTGTTAGACGTGCAGAATCGCATCGTCGATCCTCGCTTTCGGGAGGCGGACTACCGGCCAAATCAGAATTACGTCGGGCAGACTATTTCCCGCCAGAAACAGCTTGTTCATTATGTCTGCCCGAAACCCGACGATCTTCCCGAACTGATGGAAGGGCTGCTTGCCGCCCACCAGCGCATGAAAGAAGGCGGGGTATCCGCCGTCATTCATGCGGCCGCCATCTCTTATGGCTTTGTCTTCATGCACCCTTTTGAGGATGGCAACGGCCGTATTCATCGCTTTCTCATCCACAACATCCTGTCCCTGCGCGGCGCGATCCCGAAAGGTCTCATGTTTCCGGTCTCCGCCGCTATGCTGAAAAACCCGGCGCTTTACGATCATTCCCTGGAGGCGTTCTCAAATCCACTGATGCGTCTGGTCGAATACGACCTGGACGATCTCGGCCAGATGACCGTGGCGGGCGAGACCGGCCGCCTGTACCGTTATATCGATATGACGGCCCAGGCCGTGGCGTTGTATGATTTCGTCAAACTCACCGTCGAACAGGAGTTGGTAGAAGAACTCAATTTTCTTGAGAATTACGATAAGACCAAACAAGCCATCCAGGAGATCGCGGACATGCCAGACCGCCTGGTCGATCTCTTTATCCGGCTCTGCCTACAAAATAACGGTCGTCTTTCGGCGGGAAAGAGAAAAGCACATTTCGGGTTCCTGACGGATAAGGAACTGGCCGGCATGGAAAATGCTGTCCAGGACGGGTACGCGAGGGACCGATCGTCATGCACCTGAAGGTGTCATTGCGGGATTAGGCCCGATCAGGGTATAATCGGTCGGGAAGGGGAATGCCGATTTTCTCACCTTAACACGGAACCGTTCCATGATCTCCATATCCATCCGGGCAGCAGGCATGAGATTGCCCCTGCTGTTCCACCCATCTGCCTCGGAAAAGTATGGAAGCGATATCGCCGACAGGGGGTGGAATTTGGCCGTTTTATAGGGTGAGGAGATTGGCATGACACGCAGATATGCCAACGCAGCCCTTTGGGGCCTGATTTTTCTTGTTCTTATGGGGGGTACGGGGTGCGGCGCAACCCGGGGCACTCCCATTTTCCTTGACACCCAAGGGGGTTTCCCCTATACGCCACTGCAGAAAAGAAGCGTTTCTGCTATTGCCGACGCTACCCTTCCTTCATCCGGAGGCTTCTTGAGAACATAACCGCACCTGTCCTCTGTTTTGGTAGAAGCGGGATGAAGGGACCTTTTGATCCGCCTGCCTTACCCTAACGAAAAAGGAGAATGTCGATGACTCTGATCAACACAAGCTGGAAGCGAATCATTGCCGCCGCCCTTGCACCCTTGTTTATGTTTATCCTGGCGACCCCGGCCGCCTTTGCCGACACCCCTTCAGGCGCGGGCGGTCTCTCGTGGCCCCGCCAGATCGCCAGCGGCAAAGAGACCCTCATCATGTACTCTCCCCAGATAGAGAAGTGGGATGGCGTTCGGATGGAGGCCCGGGCCGCGGTGGCGGTGGCGCATCAGGCCTCGCCCCAGGAGGATTTCGGGGTCATCTGGCTCACGGCGAAAACGGCTGTGGACCGGGAAAACCGGATTGTTGCACTCAAGGAGATTCAGATCGCCAAGGTCAGCTTCCCCGGTGCACCCGGAAAGGCGGATCTTTACACCCGGATTCTGAAGGGCAGGCTCCCTTCAGAAGGGATGACCGTTTCTCTGGACAGATTTCAGACGAACCTGGCGGTCACCGAGGCCCAGAGCAAGCCCCAGACCCCTCAGGAGGTCAAAAACGATCCTCCCCGCGTCTTCTTCAGCACCAGACCGGCCATGCTCGTGCGGGTGGACGGTACGCCGGTCCTGCGCAAGGTCGAAGGAAGCGATCTTCTAAGGGTAATCAATACTTGGGCGCTCATCCTGTTTGACACGGCCGGAGGGAAGTATTATCTCCGGATACTTGGACACTGGATGGAAGCCGGCGCCATAGAGGGCTCCTGGACGCTCTCGGTTGCACCGCCGGCCTCGCTGGAACCGGTGCGGCAATCCCTGGTTCAAAACCAGCAGGTCAACATGCTCGATGACCCTGGGCAGGCACTCAAGGCTGCTGCGGCCAAGGGGCGGTTCCCGGAGCTGTACGTGAGCACCATGCCGGCTGAATTGATCCAGACCCAAGGAGAGCCGTCCCTTGCCCCGATCGACGGGACAGGACTCCTGGACATCTCAAATACCGACGCAAACGTGGTTCTGGACCCGACACAGGGGGTGTACTATGCCCTCCTTTCCGGCCGATGGTTCCACACCAAGAACCTGGAGAAGGGACCCTGGGAATACATTCCCCACGACCAGTTGCCTCCGGATTTTGCCAAAATTCCCGAGAACCACCCAAAGGGAGCGGTCCTTGCCTCGGTGGCAGGAACGCCTCAGGCCAAGGAGGCGATCATTGACAACAGCATCCCCCAGACCGCCCAGGTGGATCGTAGGACAACGGCTCTGACGGTTAACTATGACGGCCAACCCCAGCTCAAGGGCATTGAGGGAACGCCGCTGAAATACGTGGTGAATGCCCCGTTTCCCGTCATCCGGGTGGACAATACCGCCTGGTATTCCCTGAAGGACGGCGTGTGGTTCGTCTCACAGCCCCCGACCGGACCCTGGGCCGTGGCAGGTGCGGTCCCTGCAGTGATCTACACCATTCCCATCGAGTCCCCGCTCCACTATGTGACCTATGTGTATGTCTATGGCGCTACCGCTGAAACCGTTGTGGTGGGCTACACCCCCGGCTACTATGGAACGGTGGTCGCCCCGGCCGGCGTGGTGGTCTATGGCACGGGGTATGTCTATCCCCCATATGTCGGGGCCGTCTGGTACCCCTATCCGGTGACCTATGGATTCGGGGCCGGCTTTGCCTGGGGGGCTGCCACAGGATTCGCCTTCGGCTTTGCCGCGGGCGCCATCTGGGGAGGGGCCTGGGGTCATTGCAGCTGGGGAGGGGGTGATATCAATATCAACAGGACCATCAACATCAATCACAACAATGCCTATAACCACTGGAACCGCAACCAGGTTGCTTCCAATGCCCACGACCGATGGAATGCCATGTCGCCCCAGGAGCGGCAACAGGCAAGGGAGGGTGTGGCCCAACGACGGCCCGGAGACCAGGGCGCGGGCAAGTTCGCCGCGGATCGGGACTCCCGCGCAGGGGGGAGGGCGCAAGGCCTTTCAAGCAGGGATGAGGCGCTTCCGAAGGGTCAAGGGGAGAAACGGCCCGACGATGTCTTTGCAGGAAAGGATGGAAATGCCTACCGCCGGGGAGGAGATGGCGGCTGGGACAGGAGCGGGAGCCGGGGCTGGAGCAGGGGCGACCTTGGCAACAACGACGTTGCCCGCGATCTCGGACAACACCGGAACGCACGCAGCATGGCCGAGGGCCGTGAGACATCCTTGGGTCGTCAGGGCGGCCTGGGGGGTCGATTTGGAGGGGGCGGATTCCATGGCGGCGGCAGGCGGTGAAGAAGCTGCTGCGGTACGCCGCTCTACACGGGTGTGCTATTTTTCCATGGGAATGAATGCCATCGGGGGTTAATTTCTCCTTGACATCATCATATGGATATGTACAATAACCAGTACATGTACAGGAGGTTTACCATGAAAGCTATTACATACACGGCGGCTCGGCAAAATCTTGCTAAGACCATTGAAAATGTATGCAATGATCATGCACCGGTTATTGTCACGCGAAAAACGACCGATTCCGTGGTCATCATGTCACTTGAGGACTATGAAGCCCTTGAGGAAACAGCTTATCTTTTACGTTCTCCAAAAAATGCAAAAAAACTTATTGAGTCCATTGCCCAACTTGAAAATGGAAAAGGAACAGAAAGAAAGCTTATGGAATGAAGCTCATATTTTCTGACAATGCATGGGAGGATTATCTATATTGGCAGAATACTGATGGGAAAATTCTCCAAAGAATCAATCGCCTCATTAAAGACATTAAACGCAATCCAGTTGAAGGCATTGGAAAGCCGGAAGCACTCAAACACGCCTTATCAGGTTACGGGTCCCGAAGAATCAATGATGAGCATAGAGTAGTCTATAAAGCCTCTTCAGATGCCATCCTAATTGCCCAACTTCATTATCATTATTAATGTCAAACCAACGCGGGCATCACCTGGAGGCGAGCGCCTTTTCTCGCCGATCAGGTGCATGCATTTTGGTTAGGCTATCTTCAATGCGTATTTTGTCTATAGCTCGAAAAGGTTCCTTGGACTTATTGTCAAGATGTCATTTCCTTTATCAGTGACCAGGATCAAGTCTTCCAATTTAACCACACCAACATTCTTATCCATCATGTGCATATCCAACGCAACTACATAACCATCAGAAACCTCAGAATCATCGTACATAGATAGAATGGGCGGCTCATTCAATTCTAATCCAACGCCATGCCCGATCATACGGCTCTTTTGCCCTTTCCCAAAATTTAGGAAAGCATCGGTAACCTTGAGCTCTTTAGATTTTTCTATCGCCATTTGATAGATTTCACGACATTTCAATCCTGGCTTAATAGTTTGAATGAGGTAATCAGCGATCTCTTTTAAATGGCTATACAAGGTTCTAATTTTGTCATCGGCCTTCCCTAAAACATAGCTTCTCGTTTGGTCTGCATGGTATCCGTCTACCAATGTCGGGATGTCAACGATGACTATATCTCCCGTTGAAATTGGTCGCTTAGAAGGTCCGGCCGGGACTGATGGACTCAAACCCACCCCGGTTATCGTATAAACGACTCCGCTAATCTTGAAAAGATTGGGGCCGGAGGAAATAGGACCTCTGCTCATAAAAAAATCAGGTTGTCTAATGAAAAATATTCCTTCATGTCCGGCCAGTCGGTGAGCGTTTTCAACAGCAGCAGCGAGCTCGAGCTCTGTGATTCCTTCCTTCAAGCTTTCCAAAACGGCAAGGTGCCCCATATGAATCGCCTGGCAAGCCTTTTTGATTATCGATATTTCTGAAGCTTCCTTCCTTTTTCTTTGTTCAAATACTACAGGTGATATATTGACAAATTCATAGCCGGGGAAAGCCTGCTTGTATTTGGAAAATTGATCGACTGTCAGGATATCTAATTCGGTTCCTATCCTCTGTTTCGTCCCTGAATTTTGAAATACACTTTTGTAAACATTTCCTAGTTTTCGTTCTTCACTTATTTTGTCCCTTGGAATAAATGCATCGTTTAGCGCGAATTCAAAACCGCTTCTAACAAAAAGGAAGAAGTCTTCCGGCAAAACCACAAGATATGCTGGCTGTGCCGTGCCAGTATAATAAAGTATGTCGCGAGAATAGAACAGGAGAGCTCCGGACAGTTCCTCATTCTGTAGTTCTTTTTGTAAGCAATTGATTCTACTATCGTATCCCATGGTAACTCCTTCGAACATTTAGGCTCCGCATAACCGGATGGCAATGGAGCGTAGCGGAATTACCAGTCCGTGTTGATGCGGTTGTTGCAATATTTTTATGATTTTATGGAGTGTCTCTTTTGCTCTCAGTCAACAGCCAACGACTGACCATCTATTTACTCGAACCGGTTGGAATCGGCATATCTTTTATGGCAGCATTGATAATGACTGGCAGCCCACTTTCGGCCAGCTGTTGTTCTGCGTTGACTTCGACGAAGGTCAACGGGTAGTTAACGGAGTACATCTTCTCCAGGAGTTTCTTGATGCTCCGGCGGACAGGTTGTGGTGTTTGAAACCCTGTCCGCTTGGGGCTATCGCTGAGAACAACCTGCCAATATGAAGCGGGGGCTACGACGGCAAGCGGCAGATCAACAAGGTTATCGATCTTGCCAACGACGCTGGCCCACTGCGAACACAGTGGACATCCATCGACCCCACTCCATGCCTTTCGGATTGCGACTCCGTATGCCAGGACTTCTACGATCGCCCGCAGAAGGTATTCGCTTGGTTTGATCTTCAGCTCGATTGCAACCGGGATTTTCTCTGCCGTGGCACCCAAAAGATCGAGTTCACCCCAGCCACTATTCTCATTCGTATCACGCAACATCACCTGGTAGCTCACGACCTTTCTAAAAGGGATCGCGGGATCAAGGCCATCTTCGACTTTTTCCCACTTTCTGAAAATCGTCTCCTCCCAGTGTTTCTCAGCGGGCGGGACGCTGGGGGTCAGATCGTGACGGTCCCTGCGGACTAGGGTATATTCATTTTTGCGCACCGGCGCGACACAATATGTATTGTCGATCAGCATCTCAAGATTATCGGCGATGAAATCTGCGTGCTGATCTGCGAAGGTCAATTGGATCATGTCTTTGATGTCGTGGAGGCTCATGCTTTTGTCGAGAACGTTTTGCTGTCTGTTCATACCGTTTCTTCTCCCTTCACGATCGGTTGATATCGTAGTATTCTCCGTCGGTCAACACTTTGACATTTTCGAACAGTTGCGGGAACGCCATGGGGTCTGTTGTGTGGACGGGACACACAACGGCGCCCGCGAATGCTGTGCGCAAACGTTGCAGATCCGTGACCGACGCATGTCCCGACGTGTGGCATTTGTGCATGGGGATCCCCCGCCCCTTGAGCCATTTCAAGAACCGTTTCGTTTTCTCCTCCGCAAGATAGCCGTCCCACATCGAATAGACCAGGCACGCTCCGTCAAGGCATCCGGCGCTTTCCACATCAACCTGCATGGTCGGACGAAACAACATCACGGAGTTCTTGGACGCCGCCGCTAAATCTTCCGGGAAGATACGATAGGGCCGGTATTTAATTGCTACCGAGGCCTTGCCCGTGCACACGATCCGTTTCTTTTGGAATTTCGGCAGTAACACGCTTATGCCATCCCAATCCGCCTGCGGTAGTTTGCTGTTTCCAGTAGCCCGGAGGATCTCCGCAGTGTACATGTCGATGATGAACTGACGCCGGCATCGTCTTGCCGCTTTGAAAACAGTCACGAGTCGGTCGATGTTTTGCCCTGAGCACCAGACCAGCGGCATTCCTGTGGTGGCGCGAAAAATGTGCTCGAAATCTTTTTGCAGATTGTTTTCGGTCGGGAACCCCTTTTCGCTATTCTTCCGGCTAACGGTGGTGCCTTCCATCAGGAGAACATCTACGCCCGGCGGGGGGCGGGCGACCAGACGAGTGAACAGGGAACCCTTTCGGCCATGTTCGCGCAGGTCGCCCGTGTAGAAAATCCGTTTACCATCACCTTCGACAAGCACGGCATAGCTGTCGTAGGCCGAATGGTCCATCAGGTACGGCGTGATCTTGAAGGGACCAAGCGGGAGAGGTTTACCGTTTTCAAAATGCGTTACGTTCTCAAACGTCCCCCCGGATGGCGTGAATATCGCGGACGCCTCCAAAATCCGCTCAGTCGCCGTACCCATGAGGAAGCGTGTGGAAGGCGGAACCCGGAACGCCAGTCCATAGTGGTCGATATGCGGGTGTGACAACACCACGCCCAAGAGCGAGCCATCTGAGGTCTTCAGCCCTTTCACCCGGGGCATCTCAACCGATTCGGCATCCGGGCTGTCCAGCGGCTGACCGATATCGAGAACCAGCCGTTTTCCCTGCGACTCGATCTCAATGCAGGTGCCGCCGATCTGTTTAGCGCCACGCCGGATGCATATTTTCATGATCCAAACTCCAGTGCTGTTCCTTTGGGCTTCCATCAGGTGTTGTCGAACAGTCGTTCAAAGCCGGAAGTTTTTACCAAATCTTCTACTTTATTGGAGTCTAAAACGCAGTTGTCATAGTTCCCATCCATCCCGTTCTCATACAGCCCATCGATCCGCCCAACGATTGGACTCACTTGCCGCGCCACGTGTGGTTGCCATCCAAACCGCGGCGGAATCGTGGTCAAGTGCGGTGAAGGGTTAGCCCAGCAACGCGGGATTGCGTTGCCAAATGGCATAGGTAAGCCCAGATGCAAAACTCACCCACGCTATATAAGGAATCAGTAGAGCTCCCGCAATGGGACGCACGCGCCAGAAGGTGACAGCCGTGAAGAGAATGAGCGCCCAGAGGATGAGAATCTCACCGAACGCCAGGGCTCCCCGACGCCAAACAAAGAACAGCCATGTCCAGAGTGAATTTACACCCAACTGCATTAGAAACAATGAAAGAGCGATTCGTGCATGCCGAAAGCCACGCTCTCGCCAGACCAGCCATCCAGCGACGCCCATGAGGAGATAGAGCAAGGTCCAGACTGGAGCGAAAAGCCATGAAGGAGGAGCCCATGTGGGGCGGCTGAGTTGTTGATAGAAGTCTCCTGCGTTTGCGGATGCGTAGCCACCAATCGCAGCGGCCGCAAAGGTAACCGCGAGCCATCCCACCAAACCGAGAAGTTGCTTTTGCATTGAACCGTATGCCATAGGATTGCCTTTATGGCCCGAAGCGGGCCGAAGGAGACGTTATCTCACTGTTGACTTGTTGCGGGATCAATGAAAACAAGTTCCCCCAGAATCGTTCCGGAAAGTGGTATGGGTTTCCGGCAAAAGGACGGATATCCGTTCAAGCAAATCATCCCGTTCCTGGATATCTCTGAAAATCCTTTGACGCTCTATCCCCCGGGTCATATTGTGGTGCAATACGCCGGGTGCGTCTAATCGTCCTGTCCTCGCATGCTCGAAATATTACCGGTCATTGCATGTCTTTAAAGTTATTCAGTTCCTTATGGACGTCCCGAAAGCCATGCCTAAGGGTTTGCCGATTTCCGGTACCGCAGTCCCAGCAGTTGCAGTTCCTCATGCCCATCAGGAGGTACCGAGAGGATCTGGGCCGAACTTCCGCCCTTGCGGCCGAGACCGCATATGTAAGCGAGGGTATCGGAGACGGGAACGAGCACGTTGGTGTCGAAACCGAGCATGCCTTCCGCAACGAAAAGGCTTCCTGTCCCGCACGAGAAGACGCTCTGGCAATTCGTTGCCTCGTATGTACCAAGACGGGTTGTCCAGGCGGCGGGGATCGCCGGGAGGGTGTAGTATTCGGCAGCGAGCAAGCTTTGCCCTTTGCCGTGCCAGATCATCACATTCCTGCCCGAGATCTCGCTGAATTCGTACTCCCTGGCCTGAGATCCCGGGGCCGAGAGCCAACCGTTCGCCTTCGGCACCACATGGATGGTGGTGCCGTCGTCCGGGTTTGTCCACTCGAGTGCGCCGGGTACGCTCCGAACCCTGATGAAGGGAACGGGAGAAGCATACAGCGTTCTGGAAAAGACGTAGACGCCCTGGAGGGCATCCAACCTGGCCTGATCCCATGCCACAGCTGGTGAGTAAGGTGGCTCAGGGAAAGGCGTAGGAGTGAGGCCGGTCTTTTCCTGGAGGGCGAGCTTCAGGGCCTGCTTGGCAATTTCCTCGTAAAGGATCTGCTCGTCATTGGCGAGGACCACAACCCCGAGATTATGATCCCTCAGGATTTCGAGGTGGCTGCGAAAGCCCGGATTCCCGCCATTGTGATGACAGACCCTTCCAGCATAGGCAAGATCGGCGTCATCGAGAAACCAGATCAGACCGATTCTGTTATCGAAATCGAGGGGGATATCGCCGTTTTGAGGGGTGAGCATCCTTTCCAGGGTTTCCGGTTTGAGGACCTGTCCTCGCTCACCCTCGCCCCCAGCGTTGACCATTTTGATGAATTTTGCCATATCCTGGATTGTCGAGATGATGGCTCCGGTTGTGCTCCCATTGTTGTAGAACTGGGGTACTTCCTGGCCTTCCCGGTAGCCTTTTGCCAGATTCGCGGAGACCTTCGGGCTGTCGATGGAGACGGAGGTGTGGTCCATGCCGAGGGTCTGAAATAGTGCGTCCGAGTAGGCCTGGAAGCTCTGGCCCGAGGCATTGGCGATAATGGTGGCAAGAAGGGAGATGGCGCTGTTGGAATATGCCCAGATGAAATTGGTCGGATAGGTCAGGTACTCGCCCTGGAGATAGGTGACGAGCTTGGTATTGAAATCAGGGTCTGGTTCCGCAGTATAAACCCCGTTGTCGATGTCGCCCGGAATGCCGGAATGGTGCGTCAGGATCGAACGGATCGTGATCGGACCCCCTTCAGCAAAGCCGAGAGGCGGCTGGATCGAAAAGGTCGGGATGAATCGCGTCAGGGGGTCGCCGACATCGAGCAGCCCCTGGTCGGATAGCTGCATGATCATCGTGCCGGTGAAGGTCTTCGTAACCGAGCAGATTCGGTACACTGTGTCGGGAGTGGCCAAGGTGCGCGCCTCCGCATCGGCGTAGCCAAAGCTCTTTGCCCAGACCACCGTCTGGTCGTCCACCAGGGCGATCGAGATCCCGCCGGTTGCCCCGCTGTCAGCCAGTTGTTTCTGGATGGAGGCAGTCATCTGGGTGATGGTATTGGCGTAAGGGGTTGGGGTATCGGCGTCCCCGCCGGAACAGGCGGCAAGGAGTGCGACGAGCGGCAGAAGCAGTAACGTACGTGTTGGTCTCATCATCATCTTGTTTTCTCCTTATTGTTAGCAGTTCTCCCCGCTCGACAGCATAACCGATGGCCGGTTGGGCAAGCCCCAGTAATTTTGCCATATCTGTCATGCGCCCCCCAAGCTCTCTGACACACCAGTAACAGAAAAGACGCCTCGCCTCGGATATTCTCTTCTTCCTGCTGCCTGAATACGTCACGCAGTATCCTCTCGTCGCCCTTCACACCATCCTGCCGGTTCAATCTCAGCTTCTTTACCTCTTTCCATCCCCCGAGGCTTCTGATCAAACCGCCGCCACATAGGAGGTATGGGTTTCCGGCAAAATGACGAATATCCGTTCAAGTAAATCATCCCGGTCCTGGATATTTCTGAAAATCTTCTTACGCTCTATCCCCCGGGTCATATTGTGGTGCAATACGCCGGGTGCGTCTAATCGTGCCGTCCTCGACATGCCCGAAATATTACCGGTCATTGCATTTGTGTCACGTTATTTAGGTTCTTATGGACGTCCCGAAAGCCCGCGCCCTCTTCTGCATGGAGTTGTTCGCTATCATAAGAAGCAATTCTCAACTTCGTCACACTCAAAGCGCACCTGCTTAAGCAATTCGGCAGTTTCATAAGGATTGCCCCTTTGGGTGGTTCTGCCCCTTTCAGCGATCAGATGAAGACGACGCTTGGCCCTGGAGCAAATGACATAAAGTAGTTTTGATTCTCGTTCTGATGCCTCTCGTTCGGATCCATTTATTATCACAGACCAGTGCGGCACGTATCCTTTGAGAAGGCCGAAGGCTATCACAGTGTCGTATTCCTCCCCTTTCACTCCGTGGCACGTGCTCACCACGACGCCAGCAGGATGGCTGAATAGTTTTCTGAAGCTAGCAATATCGGTAGGGATTCCGCCCTCCGCATTCGCAATACGGTTCTCAGCTTTTTCGAAGAACGTATTGAATGAGATATGCAGTGCATCGCTTGAGGCAAGATCAAGACCTATCTTCACCAAGAATTGGGAAAAAACATCTCGCAGATAGGGCATACCCTCTGTTTGAGTCGAAGACATTGCATTAATCAACCTGAGCAGTCGCCTTGGAGTCACAATGATTTCAGGAGGCGACATGTTACCGAGCGTGCCTAAATCAGAGAGGACTTCTTTCGCCCAGCGAATCCGGGTCCGCGTTCGAGATGGGGAAGGATTCATGAGAAACAGCCTGCCAATCTTAAACCAGAGATTGTCCCGCGAGCTATGTAGGGGAGATAGCCCGGGTGCATCGAAGTCAACTTGGGGAAGCAGGCCGACCAGCCTCCGAGCAAGTGCCCGAATATGCCACCAATGTGGCGCTAGAACGCAAATGTCCTGCGGTGCCACGCCGTCTTCCAATGCGCTCTTAATAAGAGCAGCAATATTTGTAGGGAGGTCCTCCTTAAAGATTGTTTGATTTTGGAATGTTATGAAACCAGCGGAACCGGCATAGTCTGTGCGAGATTCGATGACTGGGGCAGACGATCTAAGGCGGCGATAAAAGTCAATGATGCGCTGTGTAGATCGATAATTCCCTTTCAACTCCAAATGAACAACATTATCAAGACCAAATTCGGTCGCGATCTCCTCTGGTGACTTTGTGAGAGCTCCCAACGACTCGTAAATCGACTGATCCGCATCACCGACAAAGAAGAGTTTGACCGGTGAGGCAGCGGCCCTAAATATCGTGGACAAGATGCCAAACTGTAGATCCTGGATATCCTGCACCTCATCCACACAGACTATACGAGTGATAGAGGCCAGAGTTGCCGCTACTTCGGGGTGTTTTGTGAGGATGCTGAATGATAGATAGAGCACGTCGTCATAGTCAATGAGCTTCATGTCCCGAAGTCGGGCTTTGTATCGTTCGAATATCATGCGCCTGTTATGGTCTGCGTTGAGATCGCACCCGGATCGCGTCTGTGTTGTATCGATCTCCATATAGAGAGGAAGCTTCGCGTCCCGCTTCAATTCATCCAAGAGCCGTTCAGTACAGAATTCGTCTGCGACGGTGAACCCGAATCTGGTAATCTCAGAGTAAGGAGCGTAAGGCCGTAAAACCCATTCGAGTGCAAATGCATGGATTGTTCCTGCCCAAAGACAGTCCATTGCTACATTTTCTTGATCCAAACGTGCCTGAATTTCGTCTGCCGCTCGGTTTGTAAAGGTGAGGGCAATGACACGTTCTCTGCCGGATTTGAGTTCGTTCAGCCCACGGATTACACGAGCTGTCAATACGCGAGTTTTCCCACTCCCAGGACAAGCGGTAATCGCGACGTTTCCATCACATTCAACCGCGGCTTTCTGCTCTGAATTAAGACGAATCATTGTCCTCAGTATTCTTCAAGATATTGGCAGAAAAGCGATAGTGGGTCAGAGGGTACAGCCTCGCGGAAGGTCGAAAGAAAATCGCTTGGGCTCATACGCTCCAATTCCGTGAGGGACGGCAGAACCTTGCGGAGAGTGTCGTCTTCGTAATTAGCTTCAGCCGTAGCCCTGAATAACCCTATCTGTTTCAACGAGCTCTCATCGATGCTCGCATGACTGGCAAAGGCAACCGCTTGAAGAATATAATCAGGAATGTTGGTTCGTGAAACAAGTTTCTCGGACAACAAAAGAGCGAACCAACCCTTTCCTAGTTTTCCTGAGAGCCGTAGGATCTCCTTGCCGTATGTTGGGGGATCATCCGATTCCAGTCTCTGTTTGCTTCTCTTTTTGAAGCCAGCATTGTTGTAGATATTGTTCAGGGTGCGCACCACTTCCCACGTGTTACCGGCACTAATGAATCCCACTTCAAAAGTATGATCGGTGAAAAAGGCGCGAAGCCATGGATTGCCATCGGCGAGTTCCTGGAGACTCTGGTGCCGAGACTCGCCTGACTTCTCTGCTGCTCTCGCGTGTGCCTGGTCTTTGGTGTCGTCTTCTGGATCGTCAGGGAGGTCGATGAGAGACGTGTCACGGTCTGTAGCAATTGCACAAGGACGCTGAATTCGATCATCGGCGAAGATGACTGCAATGTGAAGGAAAAATGCAGAACTCATTGTTATTACACTGAAACCAAGCTCGTCTGGGCTCACACCAAACACCGCCCGTAACATTGCAGGGATCATGATCTGCTCTGCGGCCCCTTCAACCAATAGAACGCCTTTGGCAAACAGCAATGTTGAACGAACGGCATCCAAGTATCTCTCTACACGTGTCACTATCTCAGGCGAAAGACCGCGCGCGGGTTGGTAAACCTCCGCATGGTCGGCCTTCTTTGCAAGAATGTTGACGCTCGCGATTTGAGCAGCAGACGATATATGCGTAGAGTGGGTGGAGACAATTACTTGGGTCCTTCTTGAAGGAAGTTTGGAAAACAAGGACTTCTGTATGTGTGTATGGATATGGGCTTCTGGTTCTTCGATCAACAGGAAATGAGCTACTCGGTCACTCGAGAGCTTGAACTCATACTCAAGTAGCTTTAGAGCCACGTATATGAGGTTCGCACCCCCTAGGCTCTGCTCGTGCAATTCTCCACGATAGTCTGAAACCGCGCTGTCCCCCACGAGCACACTAAGGCGCTGAAGGAGCTTCTCCATTGAATCTGGGAGAGCGGATTTAATGCTTATCCCAGGCGCATACGTGTGCCCAACTGCATTGTGTAGCGTAGCCTCGATTCCGTTCGCTAATCTTTTAATTTCCTGTAACGAGGAGATATCACTGTTAAGGTCAGCAATTTTCCCGGTAATCCGTTCAGAATCCGCGATCATGATAGATGATTCCATACCCCGCAGTAGAGTCAGAAGCGGATTGCTGCGATAGCCACGCATATCGGCAATAACATCACGGAGTGCCGGCACAAAGGTGCAGGCGACTTCCTGATAGATTGGTTGCACTTTGACACCTATGACATCTTGGTCGTCGTCCTCGGGATTAGGAAACTCACCCGTATCGAAATCGCCGACATATGCTTTGTATATCTGATCGTCCAGAAAGTTTCCACGTGCTCGACCCGTCCACACAGGCTCGTAATCGTCAACTGTCAGGCTGGATAGATACTCGTCCGGATCCTCGCCTTCGCTTGACAACTCGTACAATTTCTTTCGAATCTCGCCTTTTGGTCGAAAGAAGAACGAATAGGTGGCGGTGTTCGTTCCATCCATGTGCGCTGTGTTATGTCTAAGAAGCTGGCACCCTTCCGATGAATCCAGATTCGAGAAGTCTGCAGATACCACGATCCAATGTCCACGCCACTGCCCGAGATTGCGGCAGAATTCTGACTCACGAAGGTACACGGCATTTCGCGTGAGAGACTCATCAAGGAGAATGCGCAAAGCATGCAGAGCATTCGTCTTGCCGGAGCCATTCTCTCCGATTAGCGTGTTGACCCCCTGTCGGAAGGAAAACTTGGCCTTTGCAAAACTCCTGAAGTGGCGGATTCTCAATTCCGTAATATGCATACAATCACATCCTCCAAATGCAAACTCCACAAATCAGCGAACGCTTGGGCTCAGGGACGGCGGTGCGATAGCGCCGATGTCCCTTGGAGCCCTTTGTTGGGCAATTTACTCTTTGTTTGTAGGAAATGGTCCTTCATGTCCTTTACTCCAGCCCAACGCAACGATTCCTATAACCAAAACCTCCAGACTGACCCAGACGACGCCAAAAGGGAACGCGATTGGGAGCGCGACAATCGCAAACAATATTGCTGACCAATCTTATTTTTAATTTTTATCTACCATGATTATCTGCGCTCAAGTTTATCTATGAGAGTTTCGACCCGAGAAATACTTTCTGCCGAACCACCGAGCAGCTCGTGAAGCCAACTTTCACACACAGCAGCGGCGGCCCATTCAGAGTGTCCATGAGAATTTGCGCCAATCTGGAGGGCTCGGTGTCGTGAAGTAGTTGCTTCGTTAAGAAGACGTTTCAGCTCATCCTGCCTCTGCCCTTCTGGCATTGTTTTTGCTCTCTCAATTCTTGGTCGCCATGAGCGTATGGATTGGGTGACTTTGGCTCGGGCTTTCTTCTTCAGCCAACCCGATGTTGCGCTCTCGATTTTTCGTAGTTCATCTTCGTTGAAGCTCATGGGCCATTTCTCCTGCCAACAAGTTATTGAACAGTTTCCGTTCAATATCGTCGAGTTTCGAGCGTGCGGATACCAAGACCACGTTGTATTAATAAAACCAGTTGATATGGTTAGAGCTTCTGTTTAATCCCGATGCTGTGCGTTCCGATCCCCATTCTGGGGAGAGTCGTCCGGAGTCTACTGCATTGGCTTGGAAACGTCATTCATTTCTACCCTTGCCGCATGTTCATCCGGTCAGCCTGTGAGATCTGCAGGGCACCGTGGAGGTTCAGGTTCCGTTCTTGAAAATTCCGGATAGTTTGTGTTGATGGTTTTCGCTCCCAACAGCCCGGAGAAACGCTGTTAGGAGGTGGGTAGGGGATATTTGAGAGGATAATTCATAAGAAGAAAGCTCAAAGGTCAAAGCTGAAAGCTGAAAGCTGAAAGCTCAAACCCGAAAGCCCAAAGTTTAAGGTTCAAGGGTACTGGGAATTCGGTAGTTGTGGGGAATCATATTGAAAATAATATGAAAGTCAAGGGAAATCGCGGCGGCGTCGTTGATTAGGACGGCGCCTCTGGTTATCACGGTCCTCCTCTTTCAACACTGGATTGTCGCCGGCTTGTAGGCGGGGGCGGTCAATGAGTCGTCGTATCGTCTCACCGGAGCCCGGGGTTTACATGGCCCGCTGATTCCTGGGCAGCTTCATCATCTTCCACAGAGCCGGGGTGTTTATGGAAAAAATCCCAGATGATGTCCGTTGCATTGATCCTGTCAGAAGTCATTCCAACCATGCTTTCCGGCAAGAGGCTTTTGCCGCCAGCCCAAGTGTGGCCGAGGCCATCGACAGCGATGTAAACCACCTCTGCATCATTGCTGCAAGAACCATAGGTTTCGGTGCGGACGCCGTTGAAGTGGGAAATGCTCACTGGTGTCATTGCGCAGCCAAGCGCTTTGGCCCACTTCAGTATCGACTCGCGCACGGGCGGTTTTGGTTTGGCGCGAACTCTGTCGCTGGCGCCGGTTGCGAGTTTCGGCACGCCGCCCTCGATCAGGTTCAGTGGATCGGCCGTACCCGTGATGTAGCACATGGAGACCGGATGCCGGAACTTGGGGGGATCAAACCACAGCGCGCCCGCGACGGGCGCAATGGCGGCGATACGATTCGGCAATTCCGCGCCGACGCGAAAGCTCATTGAGGCACCGTTGGAGAAGCCAGTGAGGAAAACCCGCCGCTCGTCCAGTGTGAACCGAGCGGCAAGATCGTCGAGCATAGCAGCGATGAAGCCGACATCGTCTGCAACTTTCTGGCCGGGATAAAACCGGTCGGAGCCGTCGTTCCATAGCTGAGGGTTGCTTGCAAAGCTGCTTCGCCGTGCAGGGTCGCGCGCCATGGCGTTGGGAAAGACGACCAAGAATCCCTCCTTGTCGGCCTTCACCGCCCACCCTGTCTCCCACATTGCGGCTTTGGCGGTACCCCCGCCACCATGCAGTATGATCACCATTGGCGAGGGCGTTTGCGGTCTGTAGGTGGCGGGAACATGGACAATGTAGGTCCGCTGCAAGTTGTTTACGGTGATTGCAAGTGTGTGGCTGCCCGGTTGCGCGTGCTTGTTCTGAGAGTAAACATTCTGATGATTGAACTCCAAGACAGAGAAGCAAACAAGGAAGATCGCCAACGAGGCGGACATCTTGTCCCTGATCTTGCTATATCTCATTCCCGAATCACCTCCGCTGTCTCTTGCTGCTGCACCAGTGAATGGTTCGGCCGATTTGGCATCGGAATGCTGGCTGAGTACGTGCATTTCAGAGGTTGGTATCATGGTCGGTGTGTACCGGATTGAGCCCATGGTTCGGTACATCATCTTATAAACGGAATGCGTAGTCTTTGCATATTTTGCGTACAAGGTTGTCCCTGATTTCGTTATGACGCGGCACGGAGGACCTACCATTTCCTGCTGTGTTCTCCCACCAGGAATGACTGCCACCCTCACGCACAAACGCACAGCCATGCCTGCGCATATGTTTGATGAGTTCCTCACGCTTCATACCGTCACCAGTTCCTCAATAGTTGGGTTCGGCTGCTGCAATTGCCTCCAGCCTGTTGAACTCAAGGGCCTCCTTCAGAGTGACCTTTAGACTATTGAGCAGTTCATCACGAGTACGTTCTTGGCAGTTCACACCGGGAACCTCTTCAATCCAACCAATCCACCATTCGCCATCCTTCTTTGTGACAGCCCTATAAGTGTTGGCCATAATGTCCGACCTTTCGTTTGAAAATTGTTGTCGTTTACACTGTTTTGCCACCCATCTATTGCAGGACAACGAAAAAACGTCTATCTTGCCACGGATACCTTGAATTTAGGTAACATCTCAATAACTGGCGGTAACCCGTCTGGATTCCGGCCTTCGCCCGAAAGGAGGAAAAAACCCACCCCCCGCCATTCCCGC
>JAIPDI010000012.1 GCA_021737785.1 Deltaproteobacteria bacterium | reverse complement strand
AGACTGTTCTTGGGGCTGGAACAGACTGTATTGTAAAGCCCTGCTGCCGTCCCCAGGAGCTGTATTCGGTTTTTGTCCCGCCTCCTGGGCGGGAGGCAGAGACCCCCACGGGAAAACTTCTTCGCACGTTGCAGAGAAGGTACAGACAAAGAGTCTAATGGCGCTCATAGCCCTATGTCCGGCAGTTGAAGCAGCGCGGCGTAGCGCATTATTGGCGGCGGTATTGTTCAGGTCTTGAAAGGATACAAGAGAGGGCACCCGCCGAATCTGACGGGGATTATGGATACAAGGGGCCTTTTTGTCAAGAAGGGAGAATAAGAGGCCATTTGGAATGCCATTTCAGCGATCTCCGACATCTTGTTGAGCAACGCCTTTGTCGATTTCCCATCGCGGGGTCAAGAGGGAAAGCCACTGCTCCGGATATTTTCCGACAATCGCCTCGTACTTTTGATTGATCAAAGTCATTATCCTGACACAGTCTCCCTTACGGTCACCACTTCCGGAAAAATGATAGGGCCCGTCAAATGCCATCAAATAGGTCCCATCGGGCTGCCTGATGGAAAAGGCAAACACAATGGGTGATTCATACCACAAGTGGAGCCTGGCGGGTCCGTCGGCCGTTTGGCCGGGCTTCCCAAAAAACGGCACGATGAGAGGGCTGGAAATATCTCTTTGATCCGCCACCAGGGCCAGGATTCCATTCTGTTTCAGGTGAGCACCGATCCGATAGCTCAGTCCCCTGCCGGGATAAAAGCATTTGAACCCCCCCTTTTTTTCACGTATCCCGGCCAACCATCGATCCGTATAAGGGTTGTGCTGGCGCTTTAAAACAGTGGCCACATTATAGCCCAGTCGCGAACCCAGAACGCCCAAATATTCCCAGTTTCCCAGATGGGCGGTTATGATCAGTACGCCCCTTTTTTCACCCAGGGCCTCGACCACCGCCCTGGGGTTTTCTGACTTGACAAAGACCGCCAGGTTTTCTGCATATAATCGATCCAATTGCAGATATTCAAAGGCGAGGGCGGCGATGTTTTTAAAAAGCCCTTTTACAATGCGGGCCTTTTCAAAGGGCGACAGGGGCGCTTCACTGAACATAATATCCAGATTGTGATAGGCCCGTTTCCTGTCCTTCCTGTCGAGTCTAAACAAGACCGTTCCTGAAACAGCGCTCAAGCGACTGACAATGGTTTTTGGCAGTTGGGAAAAAATGGTTCCCAGGGCCATAACCACCACCGCCTCCAAAATAAAAGCGATTGTCCGTGCCAAAGTTTTTTTCCTCTTGTCCATGAGATATCTTTTGAATTCGCTGTCTTGAGTTGACCTCGGATTTCGGTCGCCTCCTATCCCGGTCAGCCTCAGGAAAGACCGCATCCCCGTTCTTCAGTGAGCGTTGAATGATATGTCAGGTTGATTCATTTTTCAAACATAAGGAGAATGGCCGGGGGATCGGCGACGCCGCATTGACACAACAGCTTGATTCCCTTATATTCACTCCCGGAAGTCCAGGGAGCCGGTTCCCGTTTGTTCTGAAAGGCCTGCCGCTATTCTCAGAGGAGACACATGAATTTTACCCCGCTGGAAGACTATATCAAGCAAAATTGCAGTGCCGATGTTGACCTGAAAGATCCCGCCTTTCAAATGCAGCGCTACAGAAAGAATGACGTTATCTTCTCCGAGGGGTCCAAGGGGACTGCTGCCTATGTACTCAAAGCCGGGCGGGTTGAAATATCGGTCAAGGCCAGGGGGAGAAAGGTGGTCCTGACGGTATTGCGGGAGCAGTCCGTATTTGGAGAGATGGCCCTCATTCTTGAAGCGCATAAGCGGACGGCAACGGCAACGGCGCTTGAAGATTCGGAAATCGCCAAGATCCCCAAGTCTGTTTTCGACAACTGCATGAAAGATTCCCCCAAATTTATTTCCACATGTCTCATTGCCATTGCCCGCCGCCTGCAGGACACCACGGACAAGGCATCGACAAACCCGGACATCTTCATGGGCGTAGCCCAGATCCTGAACCTTTTCTGGGAGCATGGCCAACGAGAGCTTTCCTATGAAAAGACCATTATGGCGCTATGGAAGGCCCTGTCAAAAGGGAAGGCGCAAATCACCAGCGTCATCACCATGATGGAAAATCTGAATCTCCTGCGGGTTCAGGACGGCGAGGATGCGGGTAAGACCATCCGCCTTATCGGTGAGAAAAACTTCATGGAAAGGGCGATGAGCATACACCAGTTGCTTGAGAATTATTCGACTGCTGATGAAAACGTATAGGTAACCTCCTGAGACCCTTCACCGGCTGCTAAACTATTTTCCCGACAGATGCCGCCACATGGCCTCTGCCTGTCTTTTACCCCTGTTCTCCTCCCCCGTTTCAACAGGCAGATCCGGACTGCCCCCCCTGAGACGGGCGATCCGTTCCTCAAGGGGCGGATGGGTGGAAAAGAGGTGCATGAGGCTCCCCCCGGACAGGGGGTTCACAATGAACATGTGGGCCGTGGCCGGTTTGGCCTCTCTCATGGGAAGCCTTCGGGATGCGGCCCCCAGTTTTTCAAGGGCGTTGGCCAGACCTTCGGGATTCCCCGCAAGCTGCGCCCCGGTGTCGTCGGCCAGATATTCCCGAGACCGGGAGATGGCCATCTGAACGACCATGGCCGCGATGGGCGCCAGAATGGACATGATGATCAGGCCGACCGTACCCAGCCCGCCGCCCCCCTCCTCATCGCTGGATCCTCCTCCCAGGAAGGCCGACCAGCGGGCCATGGAGGCCAGGATCATAATGGCGCCCGCCATGGTGGCCGCAATGGAACCGATCAGGATGTCCCGGTTCTTGATATGAGACATTTCATGGGCAAGCACGCCGGTGGCCTCCTCGTCATTCATGGTCTTGAGCAGACCTTCGGTAACGGCGATGACCGCGTGCTCAGGATCCCTCCCCGTGGCAAAGGCGTTGGGGGATTGCTCGGGGATGATATAGACCCGGGGCATGGGGAGGCCCGCAGTGTGCGCCAGTCGGCTCACCGCATTGTAGAGGCCGGGGAAATCGTTGGGACCCACCTCCTGTGCCCGGTACATTTTGAGAACGATCTTGTCTGAATACCAGTAACTGAAGAAATTCATCCCCATGGCCAGAACAAAGGCCAGGATCATCCCCTGTTTACCCCCGAAGAGACCTCCGATAAAAACAATAAGGGCCGTCATGACACCCAGCAAAAGGGTCGTCTTGAACCAGTTACCCATATATTTTCTACCTCCTTATTGATATTGACTAAAAAATAAGCTGTCCAATGGGGTTCGTCAACAGAAACGGCCCTCAACTTCACCGGACTCCAAGAAACCTTCGATCTCCCGGTCGGTTGGAATCCCACGCCATCCGCCGCCGTGTCGACATTTCAGTGCGGCAGCCGCAGCAGCAAATGACATACAGCGCGCCATGTCCCAGGCCTGAAGCAACCCGTAGATATATGCCCCGTGATAAACATCGCCCGCGCCCGTGGTGTCCTTTGCGGCCACCGGAAATGCGGGCTGCCGGATAAACCCTTCCCGGCCCAGCCCGATGGAACCGTTGACCCCCAGGGTGATCACCGCCTCCCTCGGTCCCATGGCCCTCAGTTCCATCAGGGCCGTTTCATAGGAGCGGCCGTTGACCAGGGAATCTCCAAATGCCTCCGATGCAATCAGCACATCAACCTGCTTCACCAGATCCAGACTTCCCTCCCTGAGGGTCCCGGCATCCATTACCACGGTCATGTTCCGCTGCCTGGCGAGTAGCGCCGCCGCCTTCCCGGCATCCTTCATCAACCCGTCCAGGTGCAGGATCCGGGCATCGGAAAATGGATCCAGAGACACCTCTTCCGGGGTGAGCTCGGGCGCGCTGCTGCGGTGCCAGAAGATGGTCCGCCGACCTTCTCCCCTGGTGACGGCGATAAACGCAAACTGGGAGGCGAGGCCGGGGGTTATCTTCAAACAGGATGTGTCCACCGCCTCCTTTTTCAGGGTATCGACGATCTGAACGCCGAATGGATCATCTGAGATGCTTCCCAGAAAGGAGGTGGGGATCCCGGATCGCGCCAGGGTGACCAGGGCCGTGGCCGCGGGCCCGCCGCAACTGGTAAACAACCCTTCCAGCTCTGTCTTGCTGTCCTCGGCCGGATACCCTGAGACATGGCCCACATAATCCACGCATGCCTGCCCCAGCCCGACCACCTGAATCCGTTCCGATCTTCTCTCTACCATCCCTGCACCCACAGCTCTTCAATTGTGCCGGATCACGGGAGAGACCCTCGCCTTCCGCATTCCGCGTTCCACGTCCTTCCAGCCCGACCGCAGGGTTCATTCATGCCCTGAGCCTGACATCGGGCCTCATATCACCTCTTTCTGATCACCCCGTACCGCTGTTCACTGCGGGAGATGTCGAGCAACACCTGTTCCAGCATCTCATAGAGGGCCTTCCGTGACGATGTCTTCTGCTGATCGTCACTGCCGCGGATGGCAGCATAAAATGCCTGGCAGATCTTGCGATTTGTGTCACTCCATTCCACCGTAAATCCGGCCTTGTCCGTCCCTTTGGGCCCATGTTCCTCAACGGGCAAATCCCGGCGTCCATGGGCCCAGTTGATGATGTGCGAATAATAGATCAGGGCGCGGTCCAAAAGGACATAAACAAACTGGATGTTTTCTATCGGCCCGATCTGGATCTGCTCACCACCCAGGCTCAGGCCCTTGACTTTGATCCTCGCCAGGCGTTTCCCCCCTCCCAGACCCATCCACCCGGCCCCTAAGAGACCCCCTATTGCGGTAAAGATGCCAAAGGTCAGGCCGGCCGCCGCAATGTCCAGAACCGCGCCCGCGGCGCCTCCTGCCATTCCGGCCGCCGCAATCAGCTGTCTCGGGGCAAGGCCTAAGAATTGCCAGGTTTTTTTGCTGAAAAGGTTTTCGTTCAGAATGGAATGGGCCGGGAGGGAATAATTGAAGATGTTGTGCTTGAAGAGCTTCCGGATCTTTTGATGCGCCTTTTCTTCAATTTTTTCAATGGCGGCTGCATATTCCTTCTGGAGCCTCTCCCTGAGAGATTTTTCGCTGGTGGTTTCCGTGAAAGAGCGGGTAACAGAATAGGTCAGGGCCTTTTCCAGCAAATCGCAGATGATTTGAGCGGCCAGGGCATTGCGCTGTTGCCAGTCCTCCTTGAATGCGGAGATGACCCTCTCCAGCGCCGGTCCCCAATCCTGATCAATTCCCTTCAGGCTTTCAAGGAGTTCGATCCGTTCCGCATAGGTCGCCTTATTGGCATTGAATACCCGAACCGCATTAAAATTTTTCCGAAACTCGCCCTTCCACGTCTCCAGGTAGGCGGTTTCATCCTCCTTGCAGTTGATGACCGCCATGCGGGGGCGTCCGGTCAGGCGAAGGACTTCCATCTCGGCCAGGTCCACGTTCCGGACCGGCCTGGACCCATCCACCACATAGATCACCCCGGCGCCCCCGGCGATCGGTTCCAGCAGTTTGAAATCATCTCTGAAGTCCGGATCTCCGGCATGGGTTTCGAGATAGGCGGGAAGGATATTTCCGGGCTCGCCCCGGTAATCTTTCATCCAGGTCAATGTCTTTGTCGGATTCTGGAAACCCGGGGTATCGATAAAGCGGATGATCTCCTTTCCATCGATGATAACCGGGAAGGCCTGACACGCAACGGTCTCTCCGGGATAGGGGGTGACCCGAACCGTGTCGTCTTCGGCCAGCGTGGATACCACCGCAGACTTCCCTTCATTGGGATGTCCCACAATGGCAAATTCAGGAATACGATCATCACTCATCGGCCGCCAGTCTCTCCACCCCGAGATAGGGATCTCCCAGTGCCGTCAGCTTTCCATGCCATATCTTCCATTCCTCCGCTTTCACCGCAGTGAAAACAGACCCCCCTCTGGGCCTCCCGATGAGGCCTACCCATATCATGGTCGTGTCTCCCGATGCTTTCCGCAGGTCCTGGATAAAGCGGAGGGTCTCCCTGATGGGCGGTTGCCAGGCCTCCTGTACGATCAAGAGGTGGTGCAGCACTCCCTTTTGCCGCATGAGAGAGATCTCCCGGAAGATCTTCTCATCTCCATTGACGTCTTCACCGAACCTGAATGTCTCCTCAATGGAACCTCCCAGGCGTTTGGAAACGATGCTCTCTAGATCGCCGTCCCGTAAGGACTCAAAAATATCGTCGGGAATGAGCGCGACAATAGACTTCCGGACCATGGCTTCTGCAGGATCCGGGGACGGAACCCCGGCCGGCAGGGCAGCATCCGTCACGCCGGGCCCGGATCCCGCAGGGGCCGGAAAACGCCCCTCTGTGGAGACCCGAGGCGTGGTCAGCCGATGCAACAGCCTGGTACAGTCTGCATGACCCAGATCGATCCGGGAAAGCGCCCTTCTTTGAAAGATAAGGCCCATCCCCAGCAGTATCAATCTCGGCGCCAGACCATAGGTAAAAACAGCCAGGGCCAGAAAGGGCCACCAGGAGACCAGATCGAGGGTCGTCAGATGGTAGATCCCCTCTTTCAATACCATGTGACTTCCCTCTATCTGTGAGAGGGACGGGTGGGCCACATCCGCCGGCACAATCCAGGACCAGGGAAGGGCGATAATCTTCACCAGCCTGAACACGGCCTGTGCGCTGAACTGAATGGTCGATTGCCATCCAAAGGCGATATCCGATCCCACTACCTTCAAGAGGGTGGCCGCCAAAGCGCCGACATTAAACCCCACGCCGAATATCTGGGACAGGATAAACACAGGCCAGTAAAAGAGTGCGCCATAAACCTGTCTCTTCCCCCTGATGAGGCCGGTGACCGCTTCGAGGCTGCCCCGTTTTGAGCCTTGAAGGCCTTTGAGCGCATCCTGTTTTATCCTGACGATCAGTCTGGTCATGAGGCCGCTGACCAGGGTGAAGATGACCGAGCCGCGAAAGGGAGATCGGCGCATCCTTCGAAAGATATGGATGCCGATGAGAAACAGGAGCGCCAGGCACTGGGAGAGAACCAGCCCTGCAAGATACAGCGAGACGTTCAGGGGTTCGGTTCCTTGATAGTTCAGCAGCGAAAAGGCCAGTCCCCCCCCTGAAAAAATCCCTAGGATCAGGAATCCATACCCCATGAGGCGGTAGATATCGGCGAACACCTCCCCGGGCAAAGGCCCTTTCTGCTCGCGGGCAGCCGTTTCCATGTCCCTTCGCGCTTGCAGCCACGATCGAATAATTTGTTTCGGAGGCGCCTTCCCCTTTTCCCCGTACACCGGTCTGATCGTCTGCAGATAGATCTCCCGATCCCGTTCGGCGAGAGCGGCCTGGGCAGATTCCTCTTGTTCACGCGCATCGCGCTGAAGGAAATATTCCAGATCGATGAGGTCCTTCATCAACCATGTTGGTTTTCGCATCCGAATCTTTCTCCGCCCGCCGGCTCACAACTCATCCATAAACCTCTCCATGCTCCGGTCTCTGGCATAAGCCGTTGTTTTTTTAAAAAGAACTATAGGGAAATTGTGACCGCGTGTCAAACTGCATAAATCCGGATATCCACTTCCTGGATGAGATAAACGGGATATGAGAATCTAAAGCGGATACCAGCAACCAAAACGGCTCTGTACTGTCCCGTCATTCCGGCATGCCCTTGGCCGGAATCCAGTCCCCCGTATTTCTGGATTCCGGCTGGAATCGTGCCGGAATGACGGAAGGCTGAGCATGCAGTGGAAGGATGGCCATTTTTTCTTGTTTTTCATGACAGAAGACCAGGGAATAAGGGTCTAAGTCTGAAACTTATCTGCGCCATGGGGGAAGTTGGTGCCTTATCCATAAGTGCGTAAGGGTCGCTTTCTCCCGCTCCGGGGCGAGACATTAAAATGGAAACACATTGCTCGGCGCCCAAATACGCTCATGCAGACAATTGGTCTTGACTTAGCGCCTTCTTTGCCTTAAAGCCTGTGTCAACTTACGGGAAGGAAGGGTGCGGAAACACACCTGTTCAGCGGTATTGAAAAAACAATTATCCGTCATATCCGGAATCACCCTCCAAAGGCTGGGGCAGGATTCGGTTCGAATATGCTGGGACACAGAGCGCCCGGAACACGGCGTTGCCGTTTATTCGGCAAGTACGCCTTCTGTACCCGTTTCCGGTTTCAACCCTGTCATCAGGGTTGCCGGGACGACCCGGGCCGAGATCCGCGGATTGAATCCGGATCTCCGCTATTACTTCCGGGTGGTGCCCGACGGCGAAAAGGGACGCGTGATTGCCGAGCGGAAGGTGGACCTGGAAGGGGCTTTCAATTTCCGTGATCTGGGAGGCTATGAGACCACGGACGGCCGGCGCATCCGATGGGGGAAGGTCTTCCGTTCGGACAGTCTGGCAAGGCTCACCCAGAGGGATCAAGCGAAGGTGGAGCGCCTGGGACTGCGGCTCGTAGTCGATTTCCGCACCCTCAACGAAGTAGAAAAATCTCCGGACCTTCTGCCGCAAAGCAGGTCCCTCTCCTACCTGAATCTACCCATTACCCATGGGGAGTTTGATTTTGTGGGTGCTGTGGAGCGGATCAAGAAAGGGGACGATACCTGGCTCACACCGGGCTTTATGAAGAGGGGGTATCTCCAGAACCTGGATGAATTCCCTCATATATGGGGAGAGGTCATCCAGCGCCTGACACGGCCTGAAAACCGCCCTCTCCTCTTTCACTGCACCGGGGGAAAGGACCGGGCCGGGACCTGCGCCGCGCTCATCCTCCTCGCCCTCGGGGTTCCTGAGGAGACGGTGATAGAGGATCACCAGCTCTCAAACATCTTTATCGCGAATCTGATCAAAAAAGTTTATGCGCGGATCGCGGCCTATGGTGTGGACCCTCAAAAACTCTCCCCCTATTTCACGGCCCCCCGGGAATGCATCGTCTCTCTCCTTGGGCATCTCCGCGAGACCTACGGCTCTCCTGAGGATTATCTGAAGAAAGCGGCGGGATTGACCGGCCATAGCCTGAACCTGCTCAGGCAATCGCTTCTGGAATAAGATGAACATGCCCGGCATTTGATCCGATGGCGCACCGGATCTCGCTCCTCTCCATCCGGGGGAGGGCGTCAACCCCGGGCTGAAGAGTTACCTCTTGTCTTTAAGAAAGTAGCGGTGGTATTCCTCCTCACTCAGATAGGTCTTCAATAACCGCGCGAGCAGATCAAAGAGTTCTTCCATATCTTTGTGGGAGATCCGCTCCCTGATAAGGGCCATGAGATCGTCATCGGAAAATTTCTGCAGGTAGCAGATCAAGGTTGATTCATCCAGTTTTCGCTCAAGACCGAACCCCGCCGGACCCGTATATGTTTCCACAAATTGGTGATGATGTGTTGTCATCAGAATCCCAGGGACGCATTGATCAGGACCACCGATATATCGGTTAACATGGGCCGGCGGTGAAGGATTACCGTGGCGCGGCAGATCCGCTGGGGGGCGTTGCAGTCGCTGCAGATACCGGTCTCGGCGCAGGGGGTTTCCATGCCGAGGCTCCTGGCCCGCATCGGGGCGGCCACCTCCTTTATCCTTCTGAGCGCCGATTCGAGGTCCGGCCTCACCTTGTTCATGCCGGCGACGATGCAGACCTTTTTCGGACCGAAGGTCATGGCATTGGTGCGGTTGCCGATGCCGTCCACATTGATGATCTCGCCCGTGACGGATATTGCATTGGCGCTGCAGAGGAAACAGTCGCACCTCCCCTGTTGGAGTCGGATCTCCAGATCCTCTTCCTTGGTCAGTCCCTTCTGCCAGTGGTCATACAGGGTCTTCCCTTTGGCCCTCAGCGCCTCCACGATTCCCAAGGACCGCGTGGTGTCCGACCCGCCGAATCCGAAATCCTCATAGTCTGAAATCATCCTGAGAAGCAGGTCCCTGGCCTCATCCCGCGAAGAGACAAAGTGCGCGTCAAACCCGTGCTTCTTCAGGTTGCTGACGCATTGTCCCCCCAGTTTCTCCCAAAGCCACGACTGGTAGTCATTTTCCATAATTATTTCTCCTTTCCTCTCCTCACCTGGATGAGCTCGGCCACAATGCTCACGGCGATCTCTGCAGGCGTCTCTGCCCCGATCTCGATCCCAATGGGGGAATGGACCCTGTCAAGGTCCTCTTGTGTGAAACCTTCGGCTGACAGGGCCTCATAAATCAGATCCCGCTTCTGCCTGCTGCCGATCATGCCGATATACCGGGCCTCTGTTTTCAGCGCCTGGGCCAGGACCGTCTTATCCCCCATATGCCCCCGCGTTACAATGACCACAAAGGAGGCATCGTCCACGGCCAAACGTTCCACGGCCCCTTCAAAGGGGATACACCGAACCTCCCCTGCCTCCGGGAAATGGCCGGGATCGGCGAAATCCTCCCTGTCGTCAATGACCGCCACATGAAAGCCGACGCCGGCTGCCAGGGGAACGATCTGCCTGGATACATGGCCGGCCCCGAACACATAGAGGAACGACCTGGCTGCAATCGGCTCCATCAAGACCTCTGTCATCAGGCCGGAATCGTCCGGCATGGAGGAAACAGACAGATGCCCGGATGCCAGGATCTTCTTTCGATCGTGCAAAACGGCCTCTGCGATGCCCTGAGCACCTGGCAGAAGCCCTGACACCTCACCGCTATTCCCGAATAAAACCTTGGGTACGGCACCGTGTTGCCATCGTTTTGAATCGAGGAGGGTGATCAGGAGGCTGCTTTGGCCCTTTCGCAGGCCCTCTCCGGTCCTTTGAAACAGGGTGACACAGATTGGATCACCGGCCGCAACCGGTTCCAGAAAGACCTCCACCCGGCCTCCGCAGAGCATGTCGGTGGCAGCCACATCCGTCCCGTCGAGTGAGAAATGAAGACGGGTTGGAAGCCGGGTCTCAAAGACCTTCCTGGCCTCCGCGAGTGTCCGGGCCTCGAGAATGCCCCCGCCGATGGTCCCCACAAACGACCCGTCATCCTTAATCAGACACTTGGTCCCGATCCCCCGAGGCGACGGGCCCGCCTGCCGGATGATGGTCGCCAGAACCCCGGACCGCCCTTCCTTGAAAAGTTTTTCAATCCCCTTATATATCTCGTCCATATGGTATTCCCGAATCGGAATTGCGAATCTATTAATCCCTGAGGCGGTCTCACAGCCGCAACCCAAAAGCTATGGGTGCAGATCCCGGCGATTTTTGAGCGCGCGTGGGGGTCTCTTTCTCCCGCCCAAGGGTGGGACATTAAAATGGGACCATAATGCTCGGCGACCGCCCCAGGGCTTTGAATACCTTTTTGGAAAGGCAGCAAGAACGACCGTTATGTGAAAGCCTGCTCTTGGGGCTGTAACGAACCGCAGTTTAACGCCATGCTGCCGTTCCCACGAGCTGTTGCAAGTTTTTGTCCCGCCGACAGCGGGAGAAAGAGACCCCCACGCGCTGGCTGGTAAGCCACCAACTTCTCCGCATCATGCAGAGAAGTTATCTCCAAAAATTCCAAATTCGTCACTTCACTGTCAGCACCCGGTAGGTACTTTTCACCAACGATCCGATGATGACCCGTTCGATGGGTGCAGGGGAGGGCCGAAGCAGCCGGAAGGCCAGGTCATCCACATCCTGATCCAGACCGAGAAGGTCTGCTTTATTCAAGAATGCGATCCTTCTGGCAGAATCCGGGGTTCCTTTAAACAGACCCATCGGCGACCGGAAGACCCCGGCAAGGGCGGTCGGGGAGAGCGTATCCCCGTCATCAAGGCCTGTCAGATCTCTGAAAAGCCCCGGTCTGAAAATCACTCCAGGATGGAGCGGCATGCCCAAGGCCTCCAGGCCCGTCATGGCGATTACCAGGGTCGCGGAAGCGGGGATGACAGGCTCATGTGCGGCCGGCGCTTTAACCGGCCTGCCTGCGGCCCCGTCCGCCTCTGCAATTAAAAAGTCGACCTCGGGATCTTGAAAGAGGGCGTCTGCCGTGTCACGGTCTATCCCTTCCACCTTGCCGGTGTTCAGAAACCGCTGGGCCACACAGACGTGTCCCTTTTCTCTGAGGTCTTGTTTGAGACGGTTGAAGTCCCGCGAACCGGGAGGGAAGAACACCCGGCAGGGGGCCATTTCGGCTTCCTTGCGCCGGATCTTGGTGGTTGTCGTGGTAACGACGCGATTTCCGGCTGCCAGAAGCTCGTCGGCCAGGGCAAAACAGAGGGAGGTCTTTCCGCCTCCCCCCACAACAGCCACATGTTCCCTCGGCCTGAGACCCAATGCGGCAATCAACCTGTTCATCATGCCATGTTCATGAATTAAGACCGATGAACCGCCTTCCATAAATCTCTCGATCTTTCCCAGTCCCCCGGGTCTCCTATTTTTTTCTGAGCACCCTGCTGTCCCCGACCCTCACCGTGATCTGCCTCAGATCAAAGTACTCGATGAGGGGGATGGTATATTTCCTGGAGGTCCCGGTCATCTCCTTGAACTGCGGCGTCGTGATCTCGCCGTGGGTTTTCAAAAAGGCCACCAGTTTTTCCTCCAATGCATCCACCGCCTTCCGATCAAAATAGAGATCTTCCTTGACCTTCAGAAGGTGTCCATCCTTGACCATGACATCCAGGACCTCTGAGGCCGTGTTCCCGGGAAATTCCTCTTTCAGCTCTTTGAAGTAGGGGGGCTCCAGCCCGCTTTTGGCATAGATCGTCTCCAGCTTCCGGCGTGCCTCTTTCTGGTCCTGGGCCAGGGTAACCTTGTGCGTTTTCAGCCGAACGACCTCTTTTTCCAGAACGATTTCCCCCTCCTGCGAGAGCATATTGACCAGATAATTGAATAATTTCGGGTTCTTGGCGGTTGACGTTCTAGACCGCAGTTCTTCCTTGATCAACCCGGTCTTGAGGGGGAAATTCTTATGGAATGTTGCGATGGTCTCCAACACCTCATCCTTGGCCTTCTGCAGAAAATCGGCATGGATGAGGAGGGCACGTTCTTTGTCAAACTGGATGATGCGTTTTTGGGCCTTCAGGGCCTTGAGCGGCTCTGCCAGCTTTTTCCTGCTCAAATTGGTAAGAAAGGAGAGTTCCGACTCTTCCACGCCATGGAACCGGCCCAGGGCCACAAACAGCTCCACCGACTCCTTTTCCCCCCCGGTATGGAGCGATTTGAGCTGGGACAGGACCGACTCGGAAAATCGCTTTTTCTTGCTCGGCAGGGGATTCAGGATTTCACCGCCGCCGATGGTCTGGACCGGCGAATAACTTCTGAGCACATAGTGGTCTCCCTTGAGGACCGCAGTGGGTGCATCCAGACGGATCTGGGCGAAACAGGTATCGCCGGGGTTCAGTTCATCCCTGTCCAGGAGGATCAGGGTCGAGATAATTTCGGCTGTTCCGGCATGAAAGCGTACCTTTGCCCGGTTTTTCAGCTTGCGCGGTGCACTCGGCAGATGATCAAGGACCACGTCCACCATGTACGTGGGTCTGAGGGAATCCTTGGTGGCCACGATATTTCCCCTGTTCAGCATCATCTTTTCAATCCCTTGCAGATTGATGGCCGTCCTCAGACCTGCTCCCGCCTCTGTGACCTCTTTATTGTGAATATGAAGCCCCCGAATTTTGGAGGAAGTCCCCTGGGGGTAGACGGTCACATCGTCCCCCGTTCGAATCGTCCCTGAGATGCTGGTTCCGGTAATGACGGTGCCGAAGCCCTTCATGGTAAATACGCGGTCGATAGGAAGCCGGAAGAGGTGCCCGGTGTCCCGTTCAGGGATCTGCTCCACCAACCGGCCAAGGGTCCGGGTCAATTCATCCAGGCCTTGTCCGGTGACAGAGGAAACCTCAACCACAGGCGCATCGGCGAGGAAACTATTTGAAAGATATTCCGAGACATCTTCTCTCACCAGATCAAGCCAGTCAGGATCCACCATGTCGATCTTGGTCAGGACAACCACGCCGTGCTTGACTTTCAACAGCTGGCATATCTCCAAATGTTCCCTGGTCTGTGGCATGACGCCTTCGTCAGCCGCAATGACCAGGGCCACGATGTCCACACCCGTGGCCCCCGCAACCATGTTCTTGACAAATTTTTCATGACCGGGCACGTCCACGATTCCGAGGAGTTGGCCCCCCGGCAGTTCCAGATGGGCAAAACCGAGCTCGATGGTGATGCCCCGGGCCTTTTCTTCCTTGAGGCGATCCGTATCGATCCCGGTGAGGGCCTTTATGAGAGAGGTCTTGCCGTGGTCAATATGCCCCGCTGTACCTAAAACAATCTGCTTCATTACAACCCCTTGCCTTAAAATATAAAAACCGCTCGCCGGAAGCGGACCCGATCCCCGGAAGGGTGTTTTGTGTTCAAAATAGTATGGGACAGGCTTTGGTGTCAAGCCGATTAGCAGAGGACCTCTTGAAAAATTTGATTGACTGAAGCGTACAGATTTGATATAAAAAATTTTTTCAGGAATCCTGAGCCATGTCTCCCATAGCGCAGTGGCAGCGTCCTGCTGGCAGCGGGATTAACCATGTGGTCGGTAAAATCAGAAATTGTTCCTCGGTAGTCCCGCTGGGGCGGGATGGTAGAGTCCCGCCGATGGCGGGATTAACCACTTGGTCTTTTAAAATTGTTCCTCGGTAGTCCCGCTGGGGCGGGATGGTAGAGTCCCGCCGATGGCGGGATTAACCACTTGGTCTTTTAAAATTGTTCCTCGGTAGTCCCGCTAGGCGGGATGGTAGAGTCCCGCCGATGGCGGGATTAACCACTTGGTCTTTTAAAATTGTTCCTCGGTAGCTCAGTGGTAGAGCGGGTGGCTGTTAACCACTTGGTCGGCGGTTCGAGTCCGTCCCGGGGAGCCAAAAAATATGAAGCCTGGCCTTACCAAAGGCTGGGCTTTTTTTGATTTAGGACATGCCCTCCTGGGTCTACATCCTTCAGAGTGATTCCACTGGCAGATACTATTGTGGACAGAGCAGCGACCCGGATCGCCGCCTCCGGCAGCACAATGATCCGGAATACCAGCTATCCAAGACCACCAAGCGCTTTCCCGGACCATGGAAGCTGGTCTGGAAGCAGGAATGCCTGGATAGGGGTGAGGCAACTCGATTGGAGCGAAAAATCAAAAAGAGAGGTATCTCACGTTTCATTAATTCTCAGGGAGTCGGTAGAGTCCCGCCGGAATGGCGGGATTAACCACTTGGTCGGCATGGTCGAAGCGAAGCTGAGATCCCGCTGACAAGCGGGATTCGAGTCCGTCCCGGGGAGCCAGAAATGCCAAGGCCCAGCTTTATTGGAAGCTGGGCCTTTTTTTCACAATTTCAATTTGACGGTGGAGGTACGTTTGCCTGCTGAATGCCTCATCCGATCGTTATAGGCTCAGACTTTTTGGAATGTTGAGCTCAACAGGACATTTTATGCTATCTTGAAGTGTTCCTTTATGATCTTTTCTCTAAGGTCAGGCGGCAGATTGAGCGTATCAAGACGATCGGGATGGTGAAGAAGGACCTCTTTTAGCTCATGGGTTGTCTTGATGACCCTGGCTGGATTTCCGGCAACAACCGAGTTGTCCGGAATCTCTCCTTTGACCACGGAGTTTGCCCCCACCACGCAATCCGACCCAATGGTCGTGCCCGGCATAATAACAGCGTTCATACCGATAACACAGTTATTCCCGATTCTGATCCTTCCCAGGATCTGGGCATTAGGACACTCATCACGTATGACCCATGCCTCCCCGACATGGGTGATGAATTGGACCCCGCCCGCAATCCCCACGTGATCTCCAATCTCGATGAGGTATGGTTCAGTAGAGAAATTTTCAGTGAGAATAAGGCAGTCACGGCCGATCGATACGCCTCTGGACCGAAGTTTTTGAATCCGCCGACGATTATGGTCTTTCCAATCCTGTTGCAGGCCGCCCTTTCCCTTGAGCCAAGCGACCAATGTCTTTGATATCACATCCGGTATCTTCATAAGGGAAGACTGCCTTCATCGAGTGAATCATGCGCCTGATAGAACACGGGCATAACCATCGTAAGAATAATCAAAAATGGTTGCTATTAGTTTTAATCTACACAAACAGCGTGTTCCCCAAGCCATAAGACACAAAGCGCATTCCCATGAACCCCTGAAGGGCGTACCGCGACCATAGCGGTTAAGGCATGATGCCGGAACCGATGAAGCGGGGTGGGTTCAGGATGCTTCGCAAGGTGGTTCTCTCAAGCCCCTCGAGAAAGACTTCGCGGAAGGCCTGTTCGCTGAAGCGATAGTAATCCCCAGGATAATTGTGCAGCCCCAGCGTCAAGGTCGAATGCTGCAAAGCCCACCCATCAGCCGGATGCAGCCACCGGGGAAGTATCGCCAGCCAGCGGCGGATTACTTTTTCATGACGTCCCTGGCCATAGCCGGGGGCGCCAATCACGATAAGGGCCCGCGGACGGGCCACCCGGCGCATTTCAGTCAGCGAACGCCAGAAGAACGGGTCGTGCTCCAACACGGAATTGGACAGTACCGCGTCGAAGTGGCGGTCGGGAAAACAGGTCATGGCATTGGCATCCCCGGAGAGAATGGTGAAATTGCCATAGCGGGAAGCCCCGGCTTTGTTGATGCCGATTTTCTCGGTCGCACGGGCCAGTGCGGGCAGACTCAGCAGTGTCGATGCGTCAGGGGTAGCTCCGATCTCCAGGACGCGTCCGCGAATAGCGTGTGCACGGCATATCTGGTTGAATGCATGAAATATTTTCTGGTGCATAGGGACGCAATCAGCTGCCGAAGGGAGTTGCAACCTTACGGAAAAGACTCTTTCCCAGTACCCGGATGCGACTATTCGGTTTCTTCAGCTCATATCCATACTCTCCAGCCAGGCGGCTGACAAGTTCCGAACAGGCCACAGCGGATGCTCCTTTCGAACCAGGACGCGTTTCCCTTACAACGACTCCGAGGATGTGGGCATCGGCCTCTATTTCGAGAAAGCCGAAAATCGCTTTCGCCTCCCTTGCAGGATGGGCGCATAAATCCTCATAGCGCAATGTATGCATCCGTCCGTTGATGCGCCGCTTCAACCGCTGGACCTGCTGCTCGTGAAAAGCCCAGCGCTCCACCTTTTCCCGGTCCGAGAGGCCCAGCCAGAAGTCGCCGTTGGGCGTGCGATTGAACCGGTTTGAACTCGCCGCCACGGCAAAAGGATGCCGTACGATGTGCAAAAAACGGGCATCCGGAAAATGCTCCAGAATGAAAGCGATGATCTTCGGATCCGTGTGCTGAAACGGCTTTTTGTCACCCAGCCACTGCAGGTGTGGTTTGCGCATCGAGGGGAGCCATGGATTGCCTGTTTGCATGACGTTATGCTGGACAACCTCGAAATTCTCCTGTGGCGGCCGATCCCTGCGGAGCAGATGCCCACAGGTCTCCAGTGTGATGCGCATCCCCCGGTCGGAATCCCAGGGGTGCGCCTGCATAGGTCGACCCAAGTGAAGCTGATAAAGTATCCAGGCGATATCGGACTCGTGGGACACAAACACCCTGGGATGCACATTCAGGATGCGCACCAAATGCGAAGTACCCGACCGTTTGTTGCCGATGATAAATACCTGGCGGGGGCTTGACGGGTGCATGGACGTTCTCTATCCCATTGTCAGGTTCGTCAGGGGGAATGGCCTTTTCATTGGCGGAGTATAGTGGGATGTTCCGTATGGGGCAAGGAAAATCTGAGCGTTCCGCATCGCGGGATTGTTGATCTGATCTGCAGGCCTGGAATGCGGAATCAAAAAAACACCTAAGGCGGCCTAACAGCCGCAACCAAAAAGATGTTGGTGCAAATCCCGGAAATTTTCAGAGCGCTTACCCATAAGGCACCAGCTTCTTCGCATGGTGTCCCGCAAGGCGGGATTACAATCAAAGATTCTGATATCTCTCGCAGCGGCCCATTCACGGGGCCTTTTCAAGAGAAAATCTCTCCCGGTAGATTTTTTCCATTTCGATCAGGCTATCGGAAAGCCTATTGAGATGCTGTTTCATCTCCCGGGATGCGGCCTCCCCGTCGCCCTTGATGACGGCATCGATGATGGCGCGATGCTCTCCGGGGTTATGCAGGGCCTCATGGTCGGGTTCCACGGCAAGGACAACTTCTGCGGTGAGCTTGAGCATGGATCTGACAATCGCCTCAAAGAAATGGTTGCCGCAGATCTGGGCCAGGACATGATGAACCTCTGTAAGTCTGGCGATTCTCTCCGCGTAGGATATGGGGGTTATGAATTCCTCTTTCTCTGCCTTCTCCAGCAGTTTCTGGTACGCAGGGGTAATGTGGAGCGCGGCCAGTTGCGCGACCTTGGGTTCGACATGGGACCTGACCTGGGCAACCTCTGCCATGGAAACCGTGTTTGCCAGAAACAAATCAAGAAAGGCGTTTCCCACCTGACTGAACGACAGATCGGTTACAAAGGCGCCCCCTGCAGGCCCCTGGCGCATGACAACAAAACCGCTGAGTTCCAGGGCACGAATTGCCTCCCGAATCACGCCTCTGCTGACCTGAAATTGCAAGGTGAGTTCACGCTCTGAAGGCAGTTTATCTCCAGACTTAACAGCGCCTTTGAGAATCGCCTCTTTAAGCTGAATCAACACGTCCTCGAAGACCCTCGAAGTCTTTATAGGCTTGAAATTGGGCATTCTGTACCTGAATATTCGGGAAAAATAAAAAAAAGATGTTGAAATAGCAAGTTTGGCTTGACATTAAATGTTAGACCATATAAGCTCCGATCCTGTCAAGATGATTTTCGTAATTTATTTCTTTTTCCCAAGCTTAGTTGACTCACAACTTTATTACTTGGCCTCATCAGCCATTCTTTTGAATTTTTTATAATTTTTTGCGCCAATAATCCAGCAAAAATTCAAACCTTCCCATATGTCTACGTTTCAAGGTCATCGTCTCCATGGGAGGTCCGTGGCAGGAAGGCTTTTTAACAATGAATATCGCAAGAAATCTGGAGCGTTCGGCACACTTTTTTCCATCCCGTCCGGTTATCAGCGAGGGCGACTCTGATATAAGCTTCGCCCGCCTCAATGATCGGGCAAACCGCATCGCAACGGGGCTGATCCGCCTGGGAATCCAGCCTGGGGACCCCGTCGCCCTCTGCGCCCCCAACTCAGGGGACTGGCTGGCCTTTTATTTCGGGGTGTTGAAGGCGGGTGCAGTGGCGGTGACCATGTCCAGTCTCCTTAAAGCGAGTGAGCTGGCTACGTCCATAAACGACTCTCTTCCGAAGATCATTTATGCGCACGAAAATAAGCTGGATGATCTGAAAGGAATGAAGCGGCCCGGTGTCCTGGAGAAAATTATCTGTCCGGGCGGAGATCTGGACCTGGCCGGCTTGGCTGACGCAGGTTCAGGATCATTCAAGGCCTTGGAACGGGATAGGTCGGATACCGCAGCGATCCTCTTTACCGGCGGTACTACAGGAATTCCCAAAGGGGTTCTTCTCAGCCACGAGAACATTTACACGGCCATCCAGAATGTGGTTTTCAATGAACGGTCCAACGAAAACGACCGGGCCCTCTGCTTTCTTCCCTTCAACCATGTATTCGGGCAGATGCACATCATGAATGCCACCATATTGAGCGGGGGTTGTCTGGAACTGCTCCCATCATTTGATATGGAGAAGATCTTGAATGCCATGGCAACCGGACGGGTGACCAAACTTTTTGCGGTGCCCACGGTGTATGTCCGTCTTCTCTCATTGGATCGTATTAAAGAGAAATTGGGATCCGTCCGCTACTGCTTTTCAGCAGCGGCCAGCATGGCCGCAGAAGTCGTTCGTCACTGGAAAGACGAGACAGGGCTGTCGATTCATGAGGCCTATGGCATGACAGAGAGCGCGTCCATGGTTACCTACAACCATTATTTACGTCATGTGGTCGGTTCCGTAGGAACCCCTGTTTCCGGGGAGGAGGTCCAGATACGAGATCTTGAAGGAAATATCAAAGAAACAGGGGAAGAAGGCGAGATCTGCATTCGCGGGCGGAATATCATGAAGGGGTATCTGAACAAGCCTGAAGAAACCGCCTCTGTTTTCTGGGACGAATGGTTCAGGAGTGGTGATCTCGGCCAGATGGACGATCATGGATACCTGTATATCGTAGACCGGTTGAAGGATATGATCATTACCGGCGGTGAAAATGTTTATCCCCGGGAAATCGAAGAAGTTCTCTATACCCTGCCGGAGGTGGAAGAATGCACGGTGATCGGACTTCCGGACAATGAATGGGGGGAACGGGTTACCGCCGTGATCATTCCCAAGCCCGGCATGAAGATCGATGCGGCCGAGTTTTCGTCCCGGTTAAAAGCCAGGCTCTCCCCGTTTAAGGTTCCAAAGGAATATCGTATCGTTAAAGAGTTCCCCAAGAGCGCAGCCGGTAAAATATTGAAACGGGAACTCAGAAAAAAATATCTCAAGGAGAATTGAGTTATTGAAAAGCTGAGGAGTTCAGGAACTTGGGAGCGTTTTCAATCTTAGGGAGTATTGGGTCTCTTTGTGTGGGCATTGCGGCGATGCCGCTATGAAAAAAACAAAAGGAGGGTGCAAGATGAAGAAAACAACAGTATTGGCGGCGTTTATGGTGGCGGTTTTTGGTATCATAGTCGTTCTACCCCCGGCGCTTGTCGGGGCCGAGACAATAGAACTGAAGTTTGCCACGGCCTTTTCCCCCAAGCATACCATGCAGACAAAGGTATTCGAACCCTGGGCCGAAAAAATCAGCAAGATGACGAATGGACAGGTCAAGGTAACCTTCTTCCCCGGCGGCGCCCTGGGAAAGACCCCGGATCATTATGCGCTGGCGGAAAAAGGGATCGCGGACATCGTCTATATCCTGCATGATTATACCCCCGGCCGGTTCCCCATGACCTCGGTGTTCGAGCTCCCCTTTATGGTTCCCTCAGCCCAGAAGACCTCAGTAGCCATGTGGAAGGTTTATGAGCAGTTTCCTGAGTTTCAAAAAGAGTATGGGAAGGTGAAACTCCTTGCGCTTTTCTGTCACGATCCCGGTGGATTCAATTCGGTTAAAAAGCCGATAAAAACCATCGAGGATTTCAAGGGGATGAAATTCAGGACCGCAAATCCGCACGTGACCAAGGCGCTCAAATTGTTCGGCGCAGTCCCGGTCAATATGCCGGTAACCGATACCTACACGGCCCTTGAAAGAGGCGTCGTGGATGGGACCGTCCTTCCGTGGGAGGGCAATTTTGTCTTCAAACTGGCCGAGCTCTTAAAATATGGGACAGAGGCCGATTTTTACACCATGACCATGATGGTGGTCATGAACAAGAAAAAATATGATTCCCTGCCGGATGATGTAAAAAAAGCGATTGACCAGACAACGGGAATGGTCATGTCGGAAGAGGCCGGAAGGGTGTACGATGCGGTAAGGCCTGTCATGAAAAAGCTCTGCATGGATAAGGGGATGGAAGCCATTCAGCTCTCTCCTGAGGAAAGAAACCGGTTGAAGGAGTTGTCCTTGCCCCTCAGGGCTGAATGGATAGAGGATATGGATAAAAAAGGTCTTCCGGGAAAGGCCGTATTGGATGCCGCGGTGAAACTGACCGGCGAATAGGCGGCCCATTGTCAAGCAGATAGGGTGCGGGATGCAAGACGATCCGGGAAGAGGGCAATCCAAAGAATTGTCCTCCTCTCCGGATCGTTATTTCGCGCCGGAAAGGGGGACTTAAGAGGCATGAGGATGAAAGCCGTTTCCGACAAATTGGGGCGAATAAGCGCCTCCCTTGCCTATGTGGGGGCCTGCTCGCTGTTCGGCATCATGTGTCTCACCACGGCCGATGTGATAGGCCGATATTTCTTTAATGCGCCGATCCTGGGCGTCTTTGAGCTGACCGAGTTTATGGTCCTGATCCTGATTTTTTCTTTTCTTGCATATACCCAATTGAGCAAAACCCATGTCTCCGTAGACCTGTTGATTTCCCTCTTTCCTAAAAAACTTCAGATATATATCGAGCTGTTCAACCATTCCCTCTGCCTGATCCTTATGGGCCTGATTACCTACATGGGTTTTGTAAGGGCCCTTGAGCTGGTTGAATTCGGAGAGGCCTCCCCCAATCTGGGCCTCCCCATTTATCCCTTTGTTTTCTTTCTTGTCCTGGGATGCCTCGTAATGTGCATTGAATATGTACGGGATCTGCTGAGATTATTCGGCGATAGAAAGGAGACCGTCGATTCATGAGCCCTGAAATGATAGGCATGATCGGGATTTTACTGATGTTCATCCTCCTTGCCATGGGGATGTATATCGGCATTGCCATGGCCTTGGTGGGGTTCCTGGGTCTGTGCATCATTGTGGGGTGGGATTCCGGCATGAGTATCCTGGGGATCACGCCCTTGGCTGAGGGATCGTCCTATACCCTGAGTGTGATACCCCTTTTCGTCCTCATGGGGCAGTTTGCCTTTATCTCAGGCATCAGCACCGATATTTACAAGACCGTATATGCATGGATGGGCCGGTTTCGAGGGGGGCTGGCCATGGCGACCGTCTGCGCCTGCGCCGGCTTTGCCGCAGTCTGCGGGTCTTCCCTTGCCACCGGCGCCACCATGGGCATGGTGGCAATCCCTGAGATGGACAAGTATAAATACAACCAAAGGCTCTCCACAGGCTGCGTGGCCGCGGGCGGGACATTGGGAATTCTGATTCCGCCGAGCATCGGGTTTGTCATATACGGGATTCTGACGCAGGAATCCATCGGCAGATTGTTTATGGCGGGAATCGTGCCGGGGATACTGCTTGCCGTCTTGTTTATTCTGACGATTTATCTGCAATGCAAGCTCAACCCGGAGATGGGTCCCCGTGGGGAGTCAACAACATGGGGGGTGAAAATCAGGTCCCTGTCCGGTACGTGGGGTATCCTTCTCCTCATTTTCATCGTCATGGGCGGGCTGTACATGGGCATCGTCACACCAACCGAAGCGGCTGGTGTAGGCGCCTTCGGGTCCTTTGTTATCGCCTTGCTCAAGGGGAAGTTAAGCGTGCAGGGCCTCATTCAATGCCTCCTTGAAACGGGTAAGACCACGGCCATGATCTTCTTGATCATCATCGGGGCAAACATCTTTTCCTCTTTCCTGGGATTGGCCAGAATTCCGATGGGTCTTGCGGACTTCATCGCCGGACTTGCCCTGCCAAAAATCGTCATCCTGATGGCCATTATCCTGATTTATGTCATGATGGGGTGTGTGATGGATTGCTATGCCATCATGATCCTCACAGTCCCCATCATCTTCCCTGTAATAGAGGCCCTCCAATTCGATCCTATCTGGTTCGGCGTTTTGATGGTGATTGTCCTGGAGGTGGGGTTGATAACGCCCCCCGTAGGCCTGAATGTTTTTGTCTTGAAAGCAGCGGCCCCCAATGTCCCCCTGACCGTCATTTTCCGGGGAATCCTGCCCTTCCTGGCGGCGGCCCTGCTGTTGATCATTCTGTTAATCCTTTTCCCCCAGCTTGCCCTTTTTCTGCCGTCGCGGATGTGATGAAACAGGCTCGCTTTCCTGAAGAGGCCGCAGGGAATTTTTCCTCGGCCTCCTCCCGTCTCTTCCACCCTGTACAATCGATCCTCAAGGTTTCCACTTAAACAGGTCTTCTCTTGCGGTCACCCCTTGGCTGGCCGCCAAGGGACTCCCAAGACGGCCTATCGGCCGCAACAAAACATTTTAACAAGTCGACAAAGACACCAGACTTCTTTATTTATCGCGATGAAGATTACTTCGGCGGTCTTAACCGGGTGAGGTGAGAAAATAGATCACGGATGTGATATAGACAATGAGGAAGAGGACGTTCAGGGTTAACCCGGAATAGGCATAATCCTTGTCCCCCAGTTCTTCAATGAGCGGGATCGATTTGAGGGAGAAAATAAATCCTGTCAGAAGGACGACAGGGACGATGATCAGATAGAGAATCGAGACCGGGAAGGATGTGACATCCTCCTCAAACCCGAGGATCAGCGTACCGATGATCCCGGCCGCGGCAAAGGGGGTCAGAAATCCGGCAATGGCCAGGTTATTCGGTTTTTGAGAACCCCGGGACATTATTTCGACTCACTATATAAAAAGCGTTTTTCCCGGCGCTTGTAGGCCCCGGCGACTTGGTGTATAATTGATGTGTTCTGCTTCGGATGAAACATGTCGTGCAGAAGACCTGAAGACACCATACATAATCAGATGGCCGCGTTCAAGTCTTTCCTAAGGCGGCCGGACGGCCGTAACCAAACAGGTTTCACCCAGGTCCCGGAAGCATTCTGGACGGCAAACCTCAGAGAAGTTACAGATAATGAGTCCAATAGTCAGTCATCCGGCATTGAGAACTTTCCGGCCGAGGAAAGACCGGACATAAGGATCATGACAACAGGAAAGTCCGATCCTTCAGAAAAGAGATCCTGATCGATCATTATCAAGGAGGAAACCATGCACAAGGTCGTCCTGCTTCGCCACGGCGAAAGCATATGGAATAAGGAAAACCTGTTCACCGGATGGACGGATGTGGATCTTTCCGAACACGGGAAACAGGAGGCAGAAGATGCCGGTCACATACTGAAACAAGAGGGCTATACCTTTGATATCGCCTTTACTTCGGTTTTGAAAAGAGCCATCCGGACGCTCTGGATCGTCCTCGATGAGATGGATCTCATGTGGATCCCTGTCCACCGGCACTGGCGCCTGAACGAACGCCATTACGGCGCCCTTCAGGGCCTTAATAAGGCGGAGACGGCGAAGCGGTTCGGCGAAAAGCAGGTCCTGATCTGGCGCAGGTCTTATGATACGCGGCCCCCGTCCCTGGAAAAGACGGATGAGCGATACCCGGGTAATGACCCCCGATACAAGGATCTGTCCGAAGCAGAACTCCCTGTTACGGAGTGTCTCAAAGATACGGTGGAACGGTTTATGCCGTACTGGAGGGAGAGCATTGAGCCTGTGATCCGGTCCGGTCAACGGGTGATCATCGCAGCCCATGGCAACAGCCTGCGTGCCCTGGTCAAATACCTGGATCATATTCCCGATGATGACATCGTGAGCCTCAACATCCCTACGGGCATGCCCCTCGTCTATGAGCTGGACAATGATCTGAAAGCGGTGGATCGCTACTATCTGGGAGACCCGGAGCTGGTAAAAAAGGCCATGGCCGCGGTGGCGCGTCAGGGGAAGTCAAAACAACCACAATAAAATAAGACTTTCGGTTGACATGTATCATCCCGATAAAATTTGCGAACATTTTTTGTGCCGGGGACCATTTCTGAAACATCTCCAAAACACCCTCCTTTTTTTGATCGCTTTCGTGGTATGATATGAATTTCGGGACCGGCTTCCATGTCGCCGGTTTTGGGGACGGTCAGGGCAACCCAGTTTCTTCCCCAAAGCCATAAATTTGACAGAATCAGGTCATCGGAGTATGGGCGCAACATATTGAAATAACCAGGATAGCTCGAATGTCAGGTTTGGCACGATTTCTGCTAATCTACCCCAGATGACACACACATCGTACAGGCCGGCTGTAAAAAGGGTTCATCGATGACAGGGACAAAAGATCATATCCGGGGTAAGGACATCCTAAATCTGATCGAACAGCTCCAAAGGGAGAGGACCCTCGTCAATATGCGGCTCCGAAGGACCGACATGGAATTGCTAACCCTGATCGACGACATTCAAGCATCAAAAAAGGGGGAGGTATTCGCGGTGGACCTGCATGCGGATTTGAGGGAGGGGCTCAGTTCCTTGGATGATGCATCTCTGAAATTCGAGTTCACGGATTCCAACAAGGTCCCCTGCGAATTCACTGCATCGCCGGCCGAGATATCGGACGACCGGATCTGGGTCCTGTTTCCAGACGTCATCTATCGGGAACAGAAGCGTGAACACTTCCGGATTGAGGCCCCCCTCGGCACCAGGGTCTGTTTCGAGAAAAACGGAGAAACGTATCGGTTGAATGTGAGCGACATCAGCATGGGCGGCCTCCTTGTGACAGTTCGAATCAGAGAGAGGCATCAGGAGATTCTGAGTGTTCGGGAAAGACTGCGGGACATAGAAATCGTTTTTCCATTAGATCGCGTCCAGATCCGAGAATCCGTGGTGGTAAGGCAGGAGGAACGCGCTCCAAATCATACCGTCCATTTCGGACTCCAGTTCAAGGCCATAGACGGAAACGAAAAGCGTGCACTGAAGGCAATCCTATACAACCTCCAAAGGGAGTTCCTTGCAAGGAGGGCCGGAACGGTATGACGGTTGAGAACGGACATCACCGCATCTCTCTAATGGCCCGCTTTGGTTCACCGGCCAGCCTATTTGTGCTGCCCGGGGCACGGCCCTAATCTTGACAATATCCCAGTAATGGCGTGGTAGAATCAATGGTTTCCAAACACCGACTTATGGAGATAAGGAAGGAGCGCCTGGTCGAAGTCTCCGGAAATATAAGAGATTATAAAGATTTTGATGTGTATTATCTGGACCCGGGCCTGTGCAAGTTCCTCCTGTACAAACCCAGGGGCGTCGACATCGATCGGGTCAGAATAGAGGAGGGCAAAATTCCTCCCAAACTGTACGTGTCCTTGTCTGACAGGATTCATCATGTCTCCCGCCATCAGCAGAGGTACAACGCCGAACTGAAAATGGTCCTAAGGGCCAATCCCGCCAAGTCAAAGCTATTGTTGAAAAAGGCCCTGGATTTGAGTCTGGCAACCCCGGCGCCCGAGATCTTCCATTCCCTGGGAAAGACCCTGGATGTGATTGTGGACGGCTATCTGGCAAACCCGGAGATTGTCAAGAACATGCTCGACATCGCAGCCAAAGACGATTCAACCTCAGCCCACTCTGTAAACGTTATGCTGTATTGCCTGGGCTATGCCCGCGCAGCGGGACTTTCCCTTGAAGAATTGAAACTGTTTGGCCTCATCGGATTGCTTCACGATGTCGGAAAAATACGGGTCCCCGACACCATTCTGAAAGCCCCCCGCAAATTGAGCCCTGCCGAGTTTGAAACCATCACCCATCACCCGGACGATGGATATGGTATTCTGTCCCAGACGAGATTGGATCACAAGATCCGCACCGTGGCCCTGCAGCATCACGAGAGACTGGACGGATCAGGTTATCCAAGAAAACCGCCCCGAGACAGACTGCTGCCAGAATCCATGGTCCTGGCAGTGATCGATACCTATGAGGCATTGACAAACTGGCGGCCATACAAGGATCCGATGGATCCTATCGAGGCGCTCCAGCTCATCAAGGAAGAGGTCGTGAAAGGGAAGCTTGACCCGGAGGCATTTGGAATCTTTGCACGGAGTCTCATAGGCTCCAAATAAGCGACCCCCGCTGCCTCGAAACACCCGGCCAGCCTTTCCTGGTACCCCTTCCCCCCATCACACCCATTATTCCTCAGGCGTCGCTGCAGGCCTGGGCCGCGAATACCCCTTTCCTGATGCCAATTTCAGCAATTCTCCATCCTGCACAGAGAGGGCCGCGCTCATTTTTTTCCTTGACAAGGGTTTTTTGTATACTTTATAAAGTATACAAAATAGAATTTTAAAGGCGCCCGATGCAAAAAATCCATGCCACGACCCTGCACCAGGAAATCGTCTCCCGAATACGGAAGATGATCCAGAAGGGGATCTTGGTCAGGGGCCAAAAGGTGAGCGAAAAGGACCTCTGCGAATCCATGGGGGTCAGCCGAACCCCTGTCCGCGAGGCCCTCCGACAGCTCACATCAGAGGGGCTCATCCAACTCATCCCCCACAAGGGCGCCTTTGTCAGTCAGCCCTGTATTGAAGAGATCAGCGATCTGTTCGAAGTCATGGGCGTGCTGGAGGGGGCATGCGCCCGGCTCGCCGTGATCCGCATGAAGGAAAGAGACCTTCAGAAAATCGAAGCCCTCCACGAAGTACTCGAAAGCCACTTCCGAAACAGGGACCATGAAGCCTATCTGAAGACCAATCATATCATTCATGCGTTTATACAGGAATTGACCGGAAACAGGGTGTTAAACGACCTGATCAACGGCCTGAGGCAGAAGATCCTCCTCTATCGCCAGCGACAGCTTTACCAGCCGGAGCGCTTTGACCAATCCATTCAGGAACATCGGAACCTGATTGGGGCATTTCGGACGCGAGACTCCGATTCAGCGGAATCCTTGATGAAGCACCATCTCCTCATGCAGTGCAAGGCCCTTGTCGGGCTGTATGCCAGCAAGGAGGCGGAAGAAGGAAAAGTGGCGGCGGCACGATAACGCGCCAAACCTGATAACCTTAGCGGATAAGGAGGTCGCAATGAGATCAAGAACCACAAGATTCGGAATCCTGGTTGTTACTTTATGCCTGGCAGGTGCCTTTCTGGCCTGGGGCCAACCCGCGGAAGCCCGTCCCGTGATGCTCAAGGTCTCCCATCAGTTTGCGTCCGGCGATGTCCGGGACCTGATGGGGCGGGTGTTTGGAGACATGGTCACCAAGAAGACCAACGGCGAAGTCACATTCCGCTATTATCCGGCCAGCTCCCTGTTCAAAGCGAAAGAGCAGTGGGATGCCATGCGCAACGGCGCATTGGACATATCCATATTCCCCCTGGATTATGCCTCCGGAAAAGTACCTCAATTCTCGATCACCCTGATGCCCTGTTCGGTTGCCAATATCAAGCAGGGGTTGAGCTGGAGAAATAAGCCGATCGGCAAAAAAATCGAGGCCCTGATGGAAGAAAACGGCGTCAAAAACCTGGTATGGGCATGGTTCGACGGCGGCATCGGCAGCTCCATCAGACAGATAAAGCTCCCGGAAGACGTGAAGGGAACCAAGATGCGGGCGGCCGGCAAAAAATTTGAATACATGATGCAACAGGCCGGGGCCTCCATCACCAGCATGCCTTCCTCAGAGACCTATCATGCCTTGTCCACCGGGGTCCTGGATACCATGCTGACCTCGTCCGCCTCTTTTGTTTCATTCCGGCTCTATGAGGTCCTCAAGTATATCAATGCCCCGAAGGACTATTCCATCTGGTACATGTCTGAGAATCTGTGCATTTCCACGAAAACATGGAACCGGCTCACGCCCGAACATCAGAAGGCCTTTCTTGAAACCGCCGAATGGATGCACGAAAACTGGATTTACCAGAACTTTAAAGGTCTTGTAGACAAACTTGTCGAGGAATATACCAAGGCAGGGGTCGAGATCCATTACATGACCGAAGCGGAATTCAACTCCTGGCTGGCATTTGCGAAACAGACCGCATGGAAGGATTATGCCGAGACCGTGCCGGGGGGGCAGGAATATCTTGATATGGCCCTTGAGGCGATGAAATAGAAATGGAAGTGAGCTAAAGCGTCCAAAGTGACTAAAGTGAGCTAAAGTTAAAGACGGCATTTAAAACACGAGGTCGCGTCTTCCCCCCTGTTGGACAGGGCATACTTTAAGCACTTTAGATCACTTTAGACACTTCAAGATTAACAAAGAGGTGTCCGATCATGAGGGTATTCGGAAGAGCATTGGCATGGTGTATTGACGGATTGACCCACCTGAGCGGCTGGATCGCCGCATTATCTCTGGTGGCGGCGGCCGTGATCGTAACCGAAGGCGTCGTTATCAGAAAGGTATTCGGCATTTCCACGATCTGGCAGATTGAGGCATCTGTGTTCCTCCTGATATTTACGGTCTTTTCAGGATCTGCCTTTGTTCAGAAAAACGAACATCATCTGAATGTGGATCTGGTGGTCATCCATCTCTCTCCCAAGTCCAGGGAGATCACCCTTATCGTGGTTTCCATCCTGTCGTGTATAATCGCCGCGGTATTGGCATGGTATGCCTGGCCCATGTGGTGGGAGACCGTGGTTCGCAACGACCACTCGGAATCGCTGTGGGGCCCGCCCCTCTGGATTCCATACTTCTTTCTTCCACTCGGGATGACGCTCCTTTTTTTCCAGTACATCCTGTACATACGCAACAAGATCATCGCCCTCAGAACAGGGGAGTACAATGAAGAGGCGGAGCTGTTTGAACTGAGAGATATCGACATCCCCAAGACTGATTCAGACCCGGAATAACCGATACGGTCCTGGAAAGGAAAACTGAGCATGGATGAGCTGTCGATTGCGATGCTCCTGTTTGGAGGGGCATTTGTACTGTTGATCTCCGGCATTCCCATATGGGCGGGACTGGTCGGTATCTCCATGATATTCGTTCTCATCTTTTCTCCCCATCTCATCCCCACAATCCCCTACGTGCTCTACAGCAGCATGGACAACTTTGCCCTGCTGGCGATCCCCCTCTTCATTCTGCTCAGCGCGCCCATCGCCGAATCCAATGCCAGCAAGGATCTGTACGAAACCCTTCATAAATGGCTGTACAAAATACCGGGGGGCTGGGGATTGCCAACATGATCGGCTGCGGCATCTTTGCGGCCCTGTGCGGCTCCAGTCCTGCCACGGCCGCAGCCATCGGAGGGATCGGTATCCCGGAGATGAGACGCCGCGGCTACTCGCCTGCATTGAGCACCGGATTGATCGCCCACGCCGGAACCTTCGGCATCCTGATCCCGCCCAGCGTCACCATGATCCTCTATGGTGTCGCCACCGAGACATCCATCGGTAAGTGCTTTATCGCGGGTATTCTACCGGGGATGCTCGAAATCCTCTTGAGCTGCATCTGGGTGGGCGGGGTGTTTTACTATCGAAAGATCGTGCCTGCCAAGGCCGGCGCCATGTATTATATCGAAGACCGGGGCATCATCGAAAGCTTTACCTGGAAGGAACGCTTCGAGTCCCTCATCAAGATCCTGCCGTTTGTCCTGATCATATTCGGGATCATGGGGTCGCTCTATGGCGGCTGGGCAACGCCGAGTGAGGCCGGGGCATTGGGAGCGGTGTTGTCCATCTTCTTCGTCATCACCATTTACAGAATTTACAGACCCCGGCAACTCTGGAAAATCTTCATCAAGGCCCTAAACGAGAGCAGCATGATCCTGATGATCATGGCCGCCGCCGTGCTGTTTGCCTATGTCTCTTCGGATCTCTATGCCACACAGGCCATGGGCGAACTCATTTTGAGTCTCCCTTTTGGAAAATGGGGGATCATGTTCCTCATCAATATACTTCTCCTGATGCTGGGCTGTTTTATCCCCCCGGCGGCCGTGATCCTGATGATTGCGCCCCTGTTGGTTCCCATTATCAAAGGACTGGGATTTGACCCCATATGGTTTGCCGTGATCATGACGGTCAATCTCGAAATCGGCCTGGTCACTCCGCCCGTAGGGCTGAATCTCTATATTGTAAAGAGCATCGCGCCGGACGTCCCCATGTCCCATGTCCTGTTGGGCGTCGTGCCTTTTGTTATCATCGAAGGGCTCGTGATCCTCAGTGTGTGTATCTGGCCTGAACTGGCCACATGGCTCCCTGACAGGATGATCGGGTGAGCAAGGCGTTAAGTAAAAATCTTCAAGCTGTTCAATTAATCCAAGCAGGGATAACGCGAATGACCCATGAAAAAACATTGAAGGCCTCCTTCTTGAATGTCTTCTCAGCCCGGGCCAGCGAGGAGGCCATTGCCTTTTTCCGTGAGGGCGTTGTTGAGACGGAATTGACATACCAAGACCTGGACCGGGATTCAAACCGGATGGCCAACACCCTGAAAAACCTGGGGGTGAAAAAGGGAGACCGGGTCATCCTCTTTCTTCCCAAATCCCTCTTGTTTGTGGTCGCCCACCTGGCCCTTCAAAAAATGGGGGCCGTCGGCGTCCCCTTGAACCCGGGATTCAAGAAGTCGGAAATGGAATACCTCATTCGCGATGCCGATGCAACACTGGCGTTTGCAGGCCCTGAGCAGGAGGAGATTGTCCATGATCTCGCCCCGGGGCTTACCTCCCTCACCATTGATACAAAAAGGCCTTACCAGGACCTGGACTTTTTCCGTTCCGCCTCGGACGACCGGGTAGAAGAAGACGTCGGCCCGGATGACCCAGGCCTCATCATCTACACCTCGGGCACCACCGGGAGGCCGAAAGGGGCGATCCTCACCCAGGGAAATCTGACCCATGATGCAAGAAATATTATCAACATATGGGAAATAGCGGAAACCGACGTTTTATGTCATGCACTCCCCCTCTTTCATGTGCACGGTCTCTGTTTTGCCCTCCATACCGTCCTCATGGCCGGGGCCCGTGTCCTGATGCTGGATCGATTTTCCCCCCGGCAGGTCTTGGATCTGCTGACGGAAAAAACCGGGCAACATGCCTGCACTCTCTTTATGGCCGTGCCCCCGATGTACGGCAAGCTCATGGACCATGCGGGGGATAGGAAGCTGGACTTCGAGCACATGCGTCTGTGGACCTCCGGATCGGCCCCGCTTCTGGCAAAGGACTTTGAAAAAATAGCCGGGGTATTCGGAAAAGAACCCGTGGAACGCGAGGGGATGTCAGAGACCGGGATGAACTTTTCCAATCCGGTCAGGGGGCTGCGCAAGCCCGGTGCCATCGGTCTGCCACTTCCGGGCCTGGAAGTCCGGATCGTCGATATTGAGACATTCAAAGACGTGGTTCCCGGCCACGAAGGCGAGATCTGGCTCAGAGGTCCGGGAGTGACCCCGGGGTACTGGAACAAGCCAAAAGAAACCGCCCAGGCCTTTGAAAAGGGATGGTTCAGGACCGGCGATCTGGGAAAGGTGGATGCGGACGGTTATTATTACCTGACCGACCGATGCAAGCATATTATCATCTCCGGGGGCGAAAATATCTCCCCCAAAGAGGTGGAAGGGGTCATCAATGCACTGGATGATGTGCGAGAGTCATCCGTGGTAGGCATTCCTGATGCCCAATGGGGAGAAAAGGTGGTGGCCGCAGTGGTCAAAAAACCTCAGGCGGATATCACATCCGGTGAGATTCAGGCCCATTGCAGGACGCATCTTCACGATTGGAAATGCCCCAAAGAGATTCTTTTTGTAGAGGAACTGCCGAAAAATACCATGGGAAAGGTGTTGACTCGAGAGGTGAAACAGCTTTTTCACTCCTGAAGGGAATTCCGGCGTTACCGCAACTGATCGGAGAACCATTAAAATGGAATATAGAGAGCTCATCAGCGGCAAGAGAGTCCTTATCGTAGACGACGAGCAGGATGTCCTCGATACCTTGGCAGGCCTGCTGGACATGTGCAAACTCGACACGGCGACCACGTTCGAGGAGGGGAAAACGCTCCTTGAAAACAATCTGTATGATGTGGCGATCCTTGACATCATGGGCGTCCAAGGATTTGATCTTCTTGCCGTCGCATCCAGACGGGGAATCCCCGCACTGATGCTTACGGCTCACGCCCTGTCGGAGGAAAGCCTCAAGAAGTCGGCGGAAAAAGGGGCCTATTATTTTGCGCCCAAGGATGAAATCGATCGCATCCATGTCTTTGTTGCCGATGTATTGGAGGCAAAAGAGAAACACAAGAGCGCATGGATCAAGGTATTTGAGAGGCTGGGGCACTTTTACGACAAAAAATTCGGCGGCCCTGACTGGAGAGAAAAGGAGAAGGAATTCTGGGAGAAGCGGACCCGGATGTTGCGCTGACAACCTGTTTGGCTGACAGAATGAAACAAAAGAGGCATCTCCCCTGGCCAGGGGAGATGCCTCTTTTTTGAGATTTTTTCTTTGTGGGCTTTGCGGTGTTGTGTGAGAAAAAAACCCGTGCGCCTACAGGGGGATATTTCCGTGCCGCCTTTCGGGAATCGACTCCTGTTTGTCCTTCAGCATCATCAGGGCATGGATCAATCTTGGCCGGGTGTTTTCAGGAAAAATGATATGGTCCGTATACCCCAGTTCCGCTGCCTTGAACGGACTGGCGAAGTTGTCCCTATACTCCTCAACCAGCCTCTCCTTCACCGCGGCCGGATCATCCGCCTCGGTCAGTTCCTTTCTGAAGATGATGTTGGCCGCCCCTTCGGGACCCATGACCGCAATCTCGGCCGTCGGATAGGCAAAGTTGATGTCCCCGCCCAGGTGCTTGGCCGACATGGCGATATAGGCCCCTCCGTAGGCCTTTCGGGTCACCACGGTGATTTTGGGGACCGTGGCCTCTGAATAGGCAAAGATGATCTTGGCCCCGTGTTTAATGATTCCATCATATTCCTGCTGTACCCCGGGAAGGTATCCGGGCACATCCACAAAGGTAATGGTGGGGAGATTAAAGGCGTCGCACATCCGGATGAACCGGGCGCATTTGACCGAGGCCTTGGTATCCAGACACCCGGCCAGAAATTTCGGCTGATTGGCGATAATGCCGACGGAGAGGCCGTTCAACCGGCCGAAGCCCACCACCATGTTCTTTGCAAAGTGCTTCTGTACCTCGAGGAACCGTTGGTTGTCCAACACCGTTCGAATAATCTCCGTCATATCGTAGGGGAGCCTGGGATTGGTCGGCACCACGGTATTGAGAGATCTTTCCGTCCGGTTCGGGTCGTCCGCACACTCCACCGCAGGCGCCTTTTCCCTGTAATTCTGAGGAAGGTACGACAGGATCTCCCGGACCCTGTCCAGGGCCGCCTGGTCCGAGTCCTCGGCAAAGTGGGCCACCCCGCTCTTGGTGTTGTGGGCCATGGCGCCCCCCAGTTCCTCGGCCGAAACCTCCTCCGAGGTGACCGCCTTGATGACCTGCGGCCCCGTGATAAACATGTTGCTCGTCTTCTTGACCATGATGGTCAGATCCGTGAGCGCAGGGGAGTATACCGCGCCCCCGGCGCAGGGGCCCATAATCACGGATATCTGGGGCACCACCCCTGAACTCCAGACATTTCTCTTGAATATCTCGCCGTACCCGGCAAGGCTCATGACCCCCTCCTGGATCCTGGCCCCCCCGGAGTCGTTCAGACCGATCATGGGGGCCCCGTTCTTGAGGGCCAGATCCATGACCTTGCAGACCTTCTGACCGAATGCCCCGCTCAGGGAACCCCCGAACACAGTGAAATCCTGAGAAAAAAGAAAAACCCGACGGCCGTTAACGGTTCCATAGCCGGTGACCACCCCGTCTCCCGGGATCTTCTTCTTATCCATGCCGAAGTCCTGGCATCGATGAACCACGAATTTATCCAGCTCTTGAAAACTCCCTTTATCCAGAAGGCCGTCGATCCGCTCCCGTGCGGTCATCTTCCCTTTCTTATGTTGGTCGTCGATGCGCTTCTGCCCCCCCCCCAACTCCGCCTCAAGATTCCTGCTTTCCAGCTCCCTGATCTTGTCGTCAATGTTCATTCGGATATCTCCAGTGTTAAAGGTCGATTAGGATGCGTGAGTCCTTATCCCCGGGGATCGTGCGGATTTTACGGTTGAATAAAGATGAAAAGACTGATATGAAGGATATTCAATCATGCGGCACCATCATATGTGAAATGCCCTCATTGTCAAGAATAAACAGTATGAGGCGTAAGGCACAAGGCGTTGGGAGCGAGGGACAATGCCGCTGAATAGATCAATGGCAACCGATGACGTGAAGCACAATTCTAAGAATTCATTAACCTTCAAACTGCTGAAGCAAGGTAAGATGACAAAACGCAAGAGAACCATTCTGATTTTTCCGGGCCAGGGTTCCCAGTATGTGGGCATGGGAAAAGACCTGTACGACAGATTCCCGCTGGTCAAGGACATCTATAATGAGGCCAGTCAGGTACTCGGGTATGACGTCGCCGAATTGTGCTTTCAAAAACATATGTTCGGAAAATTTATCCACAGGGCCGACCTGAACAAGACCCTTTACACCCAGCCCTCCATACTCACCATGAGCTATGCCTGCTACCGGGTCCTGGAGGAAACGTGTAGAGAACGCGGCATTGTTCTGGACGTCTCTCTGATGGCCGGACACAGTCTGGGCGAATATACGGCATTACTGGTGGCTGAGGCCATGGATTTCAGGACAACGCTCTCTTTGGTCCACAAAAGGGCAGAGCTGATGACCGAATGGGGCACCTCCTATCCGGGCGCAGGGCTGATGGCCGTGGTGAACAAGGGAAAGGAAATCGATAACGCCAAGATATGCGCCATGTGCAAGGACTTCGGGGTCTTTATCACTCTCAACAATACCCCGAGCCAGATGGTTGTGGGCGGCTCCAAAAAAAGGCTGGCCGAGATGGGGGATCAGCTGAAAAAGGAAGGGCTTCTCTCAACCATGTTGAAGGTGGAAGGTCCGTTCCATACGCCCATCATGAAGCCTGCCGCGGATAAATTCAAGCAGCACCTGGAAAGGTGCGAAATAGAGATTGCCTCAAAACCGGTCCTGGCCAACGTGACCACAGAGGCCATTGTAGACCCGCTCCATATCCGACAGGAACTCTATACTCAGATCTTCAACATCGTCAACTGGCGGGGGACCATCGAACGGCTCATCCGCAAACCTGACAATCTCTTTATAGAATTGGGACCCAAGCAAGTCCTGAGCAACATGATCAAGGATATTGACCCATCCGCTTCGCGAATCAACATGGAAGACATCGATTCCCTGGAAAGAACCGTAGGCCGACTGGCACAACAGATAGAAGAGTGATTCGGCTGTCACCCAAGCCATTGCTCCCGCCACATCTCCCACATGAGGAGTGCCCAGAGTCGATACTGGTGATTGGCCTTGAAGGAGAGATGCTCCTGGATCTTTTTTTCAACCTCGGCACAGTGGAACAGGCCTTCTCCTCTAAGCCGTTCGGTCGATAGATAATCCAGCAGGAGTTCCTTCAACCCGCCTCGAAACCAGGTGTCAATCGGCACTCCGAAGCCCATCTTGGGCCTCTCGAACAACGCTTCCGGAACATACCGCGCAAGGAGCCTTCTGAGAAGATATTTCCCTTTTCCCTCCCTGTACTTGAGGCTGTCCGGGATCCTGGAGGTAAATTCCAGGACACGATGATCCAGGAGAGGCACCCTCACCTCCAGGCTGAAGGCCATGCTGGCACGGTCCACCTTGGTGAGCATGGCATCCGGGAGATAGGTCTTCTGATCCACCCGCATGAGCCGGGAAAGGACGGGCCACTCCTTTGTCTCCATGAATGTCTCTTCGAACCGGGTTGGGGCAGGCCCACTGCCGCACAGGGCCCGCAGGTCATGCTCTGACCAGAGGCATATGGTCATCCGGTACAACTCATCGAGTCTGACCCGGCCCATGAGGCTCACCAGCTTTTCCCATTTGTCGGGAAAATTGGTCACGCAAAAGCGCTGCGGTAATATGTCCCGCCAAGGCATATAGCATTTCTCGATCCAGGAAACCGGGATCCTTTCAAGGACCCGGCCCAGCGATTTTCTCACCCTTTCAGGGAGCCGTTGAAAACCGGTGGCCATGGCCCGGGCGCTCCAGTAGCGGACATATCCGGCGAATTGTTCGTCCCCCCCGTCCCCTGAAAGGGCCACCGTGACCCGGGTCCGGGCCAGCCTGGAAACCAGGCATGTGGGCACAGCCGAGGCATCGGCAAAGGGCTCGTCATAGATCTCCGGCAGCCGGGGAATCACGTCGATGGCGTCCTGGGGTGTGACATAGAACTCGGTATGATCGGTCCCTAGATGCGCCGCCACCCTGGCAGCCCAGGGGGCCTCATTGTAACCGGCCTCATTGAACCCGATACTGAAGGTCCGGACCGGTGCATGACTGACTTTCTGCATCAGGGCCGCGACAAGGGACGAATCGATCCCGCCGCTGAGCAATGCCCCTAACGGCACATCGCTGATGAGCCGGCAGGATACGGCCTCGCTGAGGACCCGGTCCAGGGCGTCCACTGCATCTGATTCATTTCCTTCAAAATCCTCTTCATCCGCGGGCCCGGGAAGGTTCCAATAGGCCCGTGTGTCCAGGTTCTCTCCGTCATAGGCGAGATAATGCCCCGGAAGGAGCTTCCAGGTGTCCTTGAATATGGTCCTCGGGGCGGGAACGTATTGATAATGAAGAAAAAGGGGCACTGCCTCCGGGTCTATGTCCTTTGGAAACCCCTCAAGTGCCATCAGGGCCTTGAGTTCGGAAGCGAACAGGAGCTTGCCGTCAATAAAATAATAATACAGGGGTTTGATCCCGATGCGATCCCTGGCCAGGAAAAGCGTTCCGATCTTCGTGTCCCAGAGGGCGAAGGCGAACATCCCGACAAAATGCGTCAGGCATTCCATGCCCCATTCCAGATAGGCCTCAAGGATCACCTCTGTGTCGGTTTCGGTCCGAAAGGAGTGACCCACGCCCTTAAGTGTCTTGCGGATCTCCTTAAAATTGTAGATCTCGCCGTTGTAGACAATCTGGACCCTCCCATCGTGTGTGCCCATGGGCTGATGCCCGGCCGCAGACAGGTCGATGACCGAGAGGCGCCTGTGGCCCAGCCCCACCCCGGCCTTTGCATCAAAAAAAATCCCCCCATCATCCGGGCCCCGATGGATCATCCTTGAGGTCGCCTCCGAAAGGGACTCCCGCAAACCACCCACATCCCGGCGCGCACTAAAACCCACGATGCCGCACATAACCATTCCCCTCGGTTGGTCCATCCCCTGAGAACAGACTGGTCGCTGAGACAACGCCCCGGTACAGATTCATATGCGCCTCGACCATTCCGTCAATGGTGAACACTTCCTTTACCCGCTCCCGGCCTTGTCGCCCCCAGGCCGCAGCCCTTTCCTTGTCGCTGAGCAGATCCAGAATCCGATCAGCCATGGCGTCCGGGTCCCTGGGAGGCACCAGCCATCCGGTAATCCCATTCATGACGGCCTCCCTGTTGCCCCCGACATCGGTGGCAACCACCGGCAGGCCCGAGGCCATCGCCTCCAGAATGACGTTGGAAAAACCCTCCTCGTGAGAAGACAGGGCCAGAAGGTCGCCGGCCGCCAGAAGTTCGGGAACGTCCAGTCGCTGGCCCAAGAACACGATCTGTTGAGAGAGGCCCATGCGATGCGCCTTCTCTTCCAGTTGTTTTTGAATTCCGCGATCCTCGCCGATCAGCAGAAATTTCACCTCCGGCATTCTCTCCCTCACCGTTGCTGCGGCCTCTATCAGGTCCGCAAGACCCTTATATGGGATAAGATTGGCGATACTGACAACGACCTTTTCCCCGGGCAGTATTCCCAAGGCCCTGCGTACCGGCGCTCTCTCGGATCCAGCAGACTCGAAGGGAAGCGCGTCAATTCCGTTGTAGATGATTCTGACCTTTAAGGGATCCCCCAGATCGCGGATCAGGGAATCCCGGCCCACCGCCCGGGAATTCACCGTCACCAGATGACTCAGGCGAAAGCTCAGGATGTCGAAGATGCGCCACCCCTTATACCGGTCCTGATGGGTCCCCAAGGCACGACGGCTGGTGATGACCAGAGGAACGCCTGAGAGCCTCCCTGCCAGCGCTCCCATGAAATTGGTCAATGGGAGGTAGGCATGGATCACATCAGGCCGGAGCTTTGCCAGAACACGGAACACCCTGAATTGGGCGCGAAACAACATCACCACTTTTTTCACCAATCCGCTTTTTCTGCGGTAACCCCCATCATGAATCTCCAGATCAATCCCCTTAAGGCTGTCATATAGAGGTCCGGGAGACTCCAACACGAACAGACGGCAGTTCACGCCCCGGCCGACCAGGCGTCCGATGAGCGCGGCCATCTGTCCTTCGGCACCGCCCAGTTCAAGGGAACCGATCAGAAAGAGTATGGTCAATTTCTTCTTTCGTCTTTTTAACATGGTATATTACCGGCGCAGCCGGAAGATACGATTCACCGATGGGTGGGCGTATCAACCCTGACTTGATGACCCTTTCCTTACTTTCTGGCGGCAAAATAGATATTCGGCGAGGCGATTTGCGCACCGTAATGAGCTAAGATGAGCCGGACGACGCTCTTGAGTTTTCCCATAAAGCCTCGTCCCCGAAACAAGACAAATCCCTTCCGCTTAACAAGGGTCTCATCAAAAAAACGAGAGAGTTCAGTGCGCAGGGTAAGGAGGTCAAAAGATCTTTGGTGACCCCATCGATGGAATACCTCTTGACACCTCGGACATACCACCTCATTTAAGGCCAGATTCTCACAGTAAGGGACGGTCCCCAGGAACCAGGCGCCTCTTCGCATGACTCTCGCCACCTCTGCAAGTCCCTGGTCAAGTTGTTCAGCCTTCAGGTGTTCAAGCACCTCAGAGGCCACCACAAAATCAAAGCTGCCATCGGCAAAGGGCATATTTTCCATACGGCCCGGACAGGCCCTTATCCCTTTTTCAAACAGCGCTTTGGCTATTCCCTTATCAGGGTCCAAGGAGAATATCATCCACCCCAGCCGTGTTGCCGACGCTTCCAGGTATCCATTACCTGCCCCGATATTCAGGACCTGCGGAATAGAGGCGGCCTTTCTACGGGAGATCTCCCTCACCACAAAGTCCATGCGGGGCGTTGCCCCTTCAAAGACCTCGGGATGCCTGTTTTGGAAATGTCTCCAAATCGTATCCTGACGGCTCAAGCCGGTGTTCATTATCCGATTATTCATTTTAAGCGCCCGTTCTCAATCCTGACCTCAGAGATAGATAAATCAATATCATAGAGATAAAATAAACCACACTGGTCGACAAGCTGATCCCCGGCAGCCCCCAAAAATGCATAAAGACATAGTTGCCGACAATGTTGGTCAGGAGATTTGCCGCCGATATCCCCATCAGTACATGGTTCTTTTTCAGGGCGCTCAGCAGGCGGACCCCCATGATTCCCAGGAAATAAAATGGGGCCTGGAGCAAATAGAGGGCCTGAACCCTTCCCACCAGATGCGCGTCCCCTGCAGTAAAGGCGCCCCGTTCAAATAGAAGGGCGATAATAGGATGCGACAGATAGACCAGAAAAAGTGTCATCGGAACGGTGGTCAGGATAATCAGGCGCGCATATGTCTTGACCGTAGTCCGGATCCCGGTCCAGTCGTTGGCAGCCACCATGCGGGAAAAGTGGGGGAAAATGGCCGTGCTCAGGGACAGAGAGCCGATGCCGATGATCAGGGATACGACTTTGTTGCCGTAGCTCAGGGCGGAGACGCTTCCCGGACCCAGCATGGCAGCCATGGACTGGTCTATCACCTCGGTGCCGCTCATCAACAATGCCCCCGCGGCCATCGGCGCATACTGTCTGGCCACCTGCTTCACAGCAGGGGTCAGGCCATGCCACCTTGGAAGGAGGTAAAATCCCCGGCGCCTGAGCCCCCTTCCCAGCAGCACCGCTTCAAAAAGCCCTCCCCCCACCGTCCCCACGGCCAGGGCGTAGATCCCCCAGACCCTGCCCAGGAGCAAAATGGCAATGACCGCCGCTACAGGCGTTATGACAGGGGCAATAGCCGCCAGTGCAAATCGCTCTTGTGCATTAAGGATGCTGGCCCATATGGCGGCCAGGCCGCTGATGATCAAGAGCGGCAGCGCAATAAAAAAGAGAGAGCGGGTCAGTGCCTGTTTTTCGGGACTGAAACCGGACCCGATGATCCGTATAATGGTTGGAGAAAATGCCGCCAGAATGCCCGATATGGCGAGGATCAGAAAAATACTCAAGACCATCACACTGGAGAAAAGGCGCTGGGCCGCATCCTGTCCCTCCCGTTCCCTTACCTCTACAAAGGTCGGTATGAGTGCTGCGCTGAATGACCCTGCGGCCACATTGATGGCAAAGGATGGGGCCAGAAACGCTATTAGAAAGGCATCCAGCGCGTCGCCCGTGCCGAACCGGCCGGCGATAACCAGTTGCTTCGCAATAGCCGCCAGCTTCACCAATATGGTAAAGCCGCCGATGCTGATAATGGCGCCGAAAATACGTCTATTGGTCGATCTTAAACACCATCCTTTCCATCGTTCAAAACCCATGCTCAAGGAATTCATCCTTTAGATCCGGCGTGGTCAGCAGGCCAACCCTGTTCTAAGGCAGCGCAAGTGAGCCCTCTGTGACGAACGTCAGGACAACAGATTCGACCCATGAATCTTCATTTCCGGCAGCGCCTTCCCTGAATTAATTCCAGATACAGCGTTTCAATATCCTTCAGCAGCCGCCCCTCCGAAAACCGCTGTTGCACAAAGGTCCGTGACTCTCTGACCAGGGCCTCTCTCTTGCCGGCATCCATATCAGCCAGGTATGCCAGTCCCTTGGCAAATCCTGCGGCATCTTCTTTCCGGCACAGGATACCCCTGGTGCAGACGGCAAAATCTCCGGGTGCGGGGTGACCATCTGTCGGTCCCAAGAGATCAGACACGCCACCCGCGTCGGTGGCGATCACCGGGGTGGAGGCGGCCATGGCCTCGATGATGGAAACCGGGGTTCCCTCATTCACCGAGGTCAGTCCCAGGATATCCAGGCCGGCATAGACCTCGGGGAGATCCCGGCGCCAGCCGCAAAATCGGACATATTCGGAAAGCCCTTTTCGCTTGACATGCCTCTCCAGCGGTTTCCTCAGTTCACCGTCGCCCACCACCACAAAGTGCACCTTGATGCCGGGATGATCCTTGAGAAAAATCCCGGCTGCTTCGAAAAACAGTTCATGCCGTTTTACCGGCACCAGCCGGCCGACGATGCCGACCAGAAACGCATCATCGCTTATCCCGAGGCTTGACCTGAAATGACCCTTCACTGCGTTACTGTTTAGGAATGGTCTTAAATCAAAGCCCAGTGGAATGGTCTTGATCTTGCCGGCCGGGGCAATCCGGAATTTTTCTGAAAGGTCCTGTTTCTGTGTCTTGCTGATGGACACAACCACATCGGTCCACCTGGCCAGGAGCCGTTCGATCCAGATGAACATGAGCGATGTTGTGGGGCTGAAATACCCCTCAAACACATGTCCATGAAAGGTGTGCACCATCTGGATGTTCTTCCCCCTGAAAAAATTGTACAGGATGGCAGCAATCCGGGCGCTTGTTCCGGCCTTGGCCGTGTGGGTATGGACGATGTGGGGATCTTCCTGACGAAGAATCCTGAGGATTTGGAAAAACGCCTTCAAATCCATGGCCGGGCTTATTTCTCTCTGAAATTCCCTGATGATGATCGGTTTTGTTGACCGTGAAGGCTCATCAAAGAGATAGCTCATATCCCCTTCCTGGGGAGAAATCTTGCCGGTGACGAGGATGGAATGGAATTTGTTTTCGTCAAGACCCGTCGTCAAGAGATGCACGTGGATGGAAGGGCCGCCTATGTTGAGGCGGGCTATAAACCGGACCACCTTTATCCGGTCGTCCGAGCTGCGCACCCTGACAGTCCCGGCCAGAGGGGCGGGCCTTTCAGGAGGCTGAAACAGTCTGCCCACAGATTGAAACGCCAGAACGAATAGAAGACGATAGACAAGCCCCCAATAGACCACCGGGGTTAAGAATAAATCGGGTTTTCGGGAATGTTTTTTAAAAAGACGATAAATACTCCTGTGAAACTCAACAACAGAACGCACCGCATTTTTTCCACTGCTCACCCCTACATAATGAACAACAGAAGGCCGGGGAAAATAAACCACGCGCCATCCCCCCAGCCACATCCGCCTGCACCAGTCCGCATCCTCCCAGTACATAAAAAAACGGGCGTCCATAACGCCCACATCGTCTATGGCCTGTCTCCTCACCAGCATGCAGGCCCCGGAGACCCAGTCCACTTCCATGGGGGTGATGCCGTCTGATCTTCCTGTCAGGATGTTTTCCCGGGTAACCGGATTGTTGGGAAACATCTTGGTAAGGATGGACTTTCGGCCGAACAATGCGGTCATCAGATTCGGAAACAACCGCGCCGATCCCTGGATGGCGCCATCGAGGTCCAAAATCCTGGGTCCCATGACCCCTGTTTCGCCATGGCTTTCCATGTACGCCACGGCGTTCTCAAAAAATCCTTCATTTACAAGGGTGTCGGGGTTCAATATCAATATATAAGGGGAAAAACTCTCATTGAGCGCCTGATTAACGGCCCTGGCAAATCCCAAATTGCGGTCGTTCTTCGTCAACCTCACCTGTGGGAACGCCCTGCTGACCCGGTCCACGTCATCCCTTGAATGGTTGTCCTGGACCCACACCTCCAGGGCAAGGCCACGGGCCTTATCAAAGATGGATTTGAGACAGCGCAACAGGTGATCGGTGCTGTTGTAGTTGACGATGATAATATCGATTGATTTCATTGATCAGCACCATGGCAGAGAATTATCGGGGCTTTGACATTCATCTGACTTTGGCTTATGTTTAAATACAGGATGGATTTCATACGCTTTGCGTAGAGCCTCTGTGGTGTTCAAAAGAAAGTTTTTGTGATTCCGGCAATGTACCCTTTTGCTTTCAAGGCGTTATTCAATCAACAATCATACATCGACAATCATATCCTTTATGCCTATGCATGCCGCCATTATTGTTACGTATTTCCCGGACCAAGATGCGCTTGGGAATCTTGAACGCCTTTGCGATCTGTGCGACACGGTGATTGTGATTGATAACACACCGCGACCGGAAATGGAAAGGTTTCCACCCCGGTCCAATCTCACGGTGTGGAATTGTGCGGCAAATATGGGTCTGGCCTCGGGGCTCAATACGGGAATGGGACTGGCTGCGAAACAGGGGATCGAAAATATATTTCTCTTTGATCAGGATTCGCGACCCTCCAGTCAATACTTTCAAACCATGATGAAATTCAAATCAAAGGCCGATAATGCCTCTCCGCGGTATGCATTCTATGTCCCGAATTTTTATGACAGAAACAGCAAGACCTTCGCAACCTTCCCCCTCATCGGCCGTCTTTCTTTAAGACACGTCACCTGCAGGGATATGCCGGCCATGGCCGACAATTCCGCGTTGATCGCAATCACCTCCGGGATGCTCATCACCTTATCGGTTTACAATAGGATCGGTCCTTTTCGGGAAGACTATTTCATCGACTTCGTAGATAATGAATATTGTCTGAGGGCCGGCCTGTTGGGATATTCAATCGCTGTCAATTGCGACCTCATACTGGACCATGCCGTGGGTCGCCGCTCTGTTAAACGACTCTTGGGCCTGACCATCAAACCCAACCATCATGCGCCCGTTCGAAGATATTACATCTTTAGAAACGGCATCCGAACCACCCTTGACTATTTCCGGTCTTATCCTCTCTACGCCGTCCTCATGACCGCAAGGCTGAGCCACGAGGTCCTCTCTATCTTTCTGTATGAAAAAAACAAATGCAGCAAAATAAAGGCCATGACCTTTGGAATCCACCATGCGTTCACCGGAAGGATGGGGAGATGTCCCAGGACACGGTTGTAGCAGTACGAGTTCGGCAAGTCCTCACCGGAGATTCCGGGCATCACACAAAACCGCGCAGGATATCTTTCAACCCCTCAACTGTTGAACCATTACAGAAAACCCTTGTGATGCCTGCCGAGATTGTGTGAAGATTTCTGGATTCCGCTTTTTCCGGGTGGAACAGGTTCATAAAAAGTAGGCTTATCCAGGCTTACAGGCTTTTCAACCAGGGCAACAGGCTTGCAATCCCCTTGGCCAGAGGGGTCTTAGCACTCCAACCCAACTCCCGGTTTGCCTGGCCTGGGTCAAGGATATTCTGGGGAACATCCCAAACCCGGCCCGGTAGACTGACGCACTCAACATCATGTCCGACCGTCTTACTGATGATCTGGATCAGATTATTGAGGCTATGCCCCTGGCCGCTGCCGATATTGAATATGCGCTCCGGTCCTCTGTATTCCATGGTTGCCAGCAAGGCTTCACAAAGATCCCCGATGTACAGATAATCCCGCACAACATTGCCGTCCCCCCATAGCTTAAGTGGCAACCGATTCAACGCCCTAAAAAGAAAAATAGGGATAACCCCCTGGTTACGGGTCAAGGATTGATTGGTCCCGTACACGTTTGATAAGCGAAGTATACAATACTCAAGATCATATAAGTGATTATAAACACATAGATATTTTTCAATCGTCAGTTTGCTGACCCCATACGCACAAATGGGGTTGGTCGGATGGTCTTCGGTAATCGGCGTCGTTCTGGGAATACCATAGACAGTTCCGCCCGAAGAAATGAAAATCACCCGAGGGGGCTTAGTTTGAGAAACAATCAAATCGAGCAACCGCAATGTGGCGGCCACATTGCTTTGCAGATCATGCATCATGTCCTCATTGGAGGTGGCCGGAAGTGTTGTACCGATAAGATGAAAGACCACCTCGACATCATCGAGCAATCCGTCCAGGCTGCCGGCTTTTGTGAAATTGCCCGGGACCCAGTCAACGCCTCCGACGACCGGCCATTTCTGGGCCGAACCCTTTGGCGGGAGATCGAATGCACGCACCCGATGCCCGGCTGCTGACAGGGTGGCGCATAAATGCCTGCCGATGAAACCGGCCCCTCCCAGAACGAGGCAGTTCATGATTGCCCCTGGTAGGTGGACAACAGATGGGCTTCGACATGATCCACCATCTTTTCGAATGTAAATTGACTCGCGCAATCTCGCGCCTGCTGGGACACCCTCTCACGCAGCACGGGGTTTTTGACCAGGCAGATCACTTGCCTCGCAAGATCCCCTGCATCTGCCGGATCAAAAAGCATGCCTGTTCTTCCATGCCGGACGATCTCGGGTGTACCACCCGCTTTTGAGGCAACCGTAGGAATGCCGCTGCGCAGGGCATGGATGAGGGTCAGGGAAAAGGGCTCGTACAAAGAGGGGAACAGATAAATATCACTCTGTTGAAAAAGTTGGGGCAGAAGCGCCTCATGGACGGGAGGAACAAAACTGACCTGCTCATCCATTTTCAGCGCCCTAATGAGTTCCAGGATTTTTTCCTTGTAGGCCTTGTCGCGGTCATCGCCGACGATCTTCAACCTGACGCGCAACTGCGGGAATGCTCGTGTAATTTGGGGCATGGCCTCAATAGCCGTGTGCACGCCTTTGATCTCAACCATCCGACCGGCAACCAGCAATCTCAACTCCTCCCCATTGATCAGTCGGTTTCGATCCCCGGTAATAGACAAGGCCGATGCAGAAGGGAGTATGCCGTGATGAACAATGGCATATCGTTCGAAACCGAGCCCTGCCTGTTGATACAGCGCCTGCATAAAGCGACTGGGAAAGAGCGCCAAACCGGCAATCTTTCTTTGTTGCTTCTGCCGCCAAAGCAACTGCCTGACTTGCGATTTCAGGAATCTCATTATCCCGCCCGCCGGTGCCTGGACCTGCCTGGCAAAATAGTCTGCAACAAAATCCGGATTATGAAACACGGCCAGCCAGTTGTCGGTCAACAGATAGACCGATGGCTCATTCGCCTGCTCAATCGCCCTTAAAAAGGAAGGCGCCAGAAAATGGAGATTCCAGATAAAGACAATGTCGGGCCTTTCAATGGAAAGCGCTTCCTTTAGGACATCGATATTTTTCCGGTTGATCGCATCACGCTCTGTTGCATCTGCCATGAAGGGGGCATAGATGTTTTCGGGTGCTGCCAGAAGCTTCAATGTCCTGATGATCTTTTGGCCGGGGTAACTGGCATGCCTGTCCCCATAATTGCTGGTCAATACCGTCACCTGGTGTCCTCGTTCCACCAGGTTTTGCATCACATGGAAACAAAGCTCTTCATAACCCCCGACAACATTGGGGGGATACAGATTGCTGAGCGCTTGAATCTTCATCGCACGACACCATTCATGAACTCCATGAACCCGGAATCCCCCAGGCAGCTCTCAGGCGAAACCGTTCCGCCCCTTTGAAATTGCAGGAAAAAGAAAAAGAGCAACCGGGTCAGATCATGTCTGTCGGCAATTTCCGCCAAACGTCTGAAAAACGTCCAGTCATATGTCTGGGCCTGATTCGAAACAAAGCAAGCAGCCACCGCGGCCCACTCGATTTTTACCTTCATCAGGTTCTCATTAATGGTGTTGGCATCGTGCATGCGATATATCAGCAATGGCTGATCAAGCCAGACGATTTGTCTGCCATTCCCGATCAGCCGCAAAAAAAAGTCCAGGTCGTGAGCATATCGCAGATTGGAAAACATTCCGATTTTAGAGAAAACCTCACGGCGGATAAACAGGTTGGAGGTCGTCATCAGAAAATTGCCGTTGATCAGGGCAAGCGCTAAATCATTGCACTTCCGATAAAAACCCACTGCCTCCTGATACCATTTATTGCGTCGTACAGCGCCTCTGCCGTCGAAAAAACTCAGTGCGGTACAGACAGCATCCGCTTCAGGGTGGGCAGCCAACCCATCGAGGCACGCACCAAACCGCTCCGGAAGGTAGCAGTCATCTGAGTTCAGAATGCTGATATACTCTCCAGTGGCACGCCTGATACCGGAATTAATCGTAAAGTGCGCGCCCTGGTTCGGCTGAGACCATGCGATGATCCGCGAATCTTCATGAGCACGCAGCCGAACTTTTTGCCAGGAATTGTCGGTAGAACCATCATCGACGACAATGACCTCCATGGGCGATACCGTCTGTGCGAAGACACTGTCAAGGGCCGCATCGATATATTTTTCGTGGTTATACAACGGAATCACGACCGAAATCGTCGGCTGCTCATTGGAATCCTTCACGGGCCGCTCCCTTTTTGCCCCCGTCTTGATTTTCGTAACACTTCAGTCATGTGCAAATTGGTAGTAAGCCAGTAGGGGTATCGCTGTAACGGTTCATGGTTATTTAAAAACAACAACATTTTTTCCTTTGCGAGGTTCTTGGTTTCGTGTGAATCCCAAAAGTGGCTCTTTTGGGAAGGGCCTATTTTACCGCTCTGAAAACGAGTTGTTCTCCGCCCAGATAGCCGAAGCGATCAGACCAATAGAGGTACGCCGATGCATCTCGGAAACCCAGATCCCGCAGTTCATCCAGCAGGTCCCAGCCGAAGTGGTAATAGCACAGGCAGCCATCTGAATTGATAGGGTCTCCATGATATTCCGGGGGCAGCAAATGCCGCACCTCCCCTTCTGCGTCTATTTCAGCCCGCACCAGATGGTGTTGGGCGCCCAGGTCAAACGGCACACTGAAAAACAACGAGCCCCCGGCTCTCAAACAACGCCGACACTCTCGCAAGGCTCTTTGATAATTCGGAATATGCTCAAGAACGTCAAAAGAGAGAATCGCATCAAAGCAATCGTCGGCAAAGGTGAGCGCCGTAAGATTTTCATTTAGAATTCCATCTTTGTTTGTTTCCCCCAGTGGGATGGAATTCCCAAGGAATTCACTTCCTGTGACATTTTTGTAGGCGTTTTCATACCATCTGAATAATTGGGTGGTCTGTTCAGTAAGGTATAAACGGATCTCCGGGGTCGGATGGCACAGCAGGTGAAAAAGATGGATTGCCGCCCGCATGCGGTTATTCAGCCGGCAGTACGGACAAACAATCCGTTCCCGCCAATTGGGAACGACACTGCCATCGGGAAAGGTAAAGCTGAAGGAAAGGTCGGTAGAAAACGTTACCTCGCGATTACAGACAAAGCAAAAGCCTTTGGTGCATACTTGACCAGTGTTCCGGACATAGGCCTGCTCAATCGCGTGCCGGCGCTCCAGTTCCTGCTCCGACCGGTGTCTCAGGTATGTATCATGGGAGACAGCTCGGATTAACTGCAGACCACGCGACCCCTCGAGACGTAGGCTGTCAAAAATACGTTTAAAAGCCTCCTCCGCAACATCCATGGAAAAACGCTTGCTTACAAATGCCAACCCTTCTGCGGACACCTTTTCCCAGAGTTGCCGGTCCGTGTAGAGACGTATAACTTCATCGGCAAATGCCCGGGGGTCGTCTGCCACCAACGCCTGCACACCCGGGACAACTTCCATCCCCTCAACCGCTACCGAAGTCCCAACACAGGGTACACCGTAGGACATGCTCGTAATCATCTTTCCCTTTACCCCTGCTCCAAAACGCAACGGGTTGACAGAGACCCGCACGCGGTTCATCAATTCAGTGATGTCGGGGACAAATCCCTGGATGATGACATGCTTGCAAGCCAGATCAAGAATCTCTTTCGGCGGATGACTCCCGACGAGGAGGAACCTTATTTTCGGAAGGCATCCGACAATCAGTGGCAGAATTTCTTCTACAAAATATATAACAGCATCCACATTGGGACGATGCTCGTAACCCCCGATAAAAACCAGATCGGCCCGCTGGTCGTAGCTTGCTTGACAGCCATATATCTCTCCAATAACCGGAATCACCTCAACGTATAAATCCGGATTCTCTTGGCAAAGGACCTGACGCTCCTGTTCACTCACAACGATCGTGCAATCGGCTGCTGCCGCAATGCGCAGCTCCTGGGCCTTGCGCCATTTGGAAAGCCTGAGTAGTTCCGAATTCCGTTCAACCTCAGCTTGCCGCGCTTCGCGCATAAAATGCAGGTCAATGGTTTCATATAGCAATCGGGCTTGTGGACAATAGGCCTTGAAGAGCGGCAAGAGCGCCTCTGTGTGATCAGGACGGCAGGCGATGATAACATCATACGTGCTTCCTGCCGCAACTAAGTGATCCGCGATTGATCTGACATCCGGAGCGTGAAGGCATTCGATCCCCAATTTCATTATGTCAGGGGTATATTCTGGATCATAAACCAGATCAAAGGGTGCGAAACTCAAGGCATGCCCCATCCGGCGCAAGATTCGCATGAAATTATAGATCATCGTTGAGCCGGCATCCTGGTTAGGTCGTGGAACCCATCTTTCAATCATCAGAATACGGATTGGCGCTGTTTCCATTGCCCGCTTTGTGTAGGGAGAGACCGTGATCGAAACTGGGGCTGTCCTCTCCCCTGCACTCCTGCTCACGGCACGCGAGCGGAAATAGTGAGAGCGAATCGCCGACCGCTGATTTAGGGTCAACGGCAACCGGGAATAGACCGCCTTGAGCGTTCTATGCAATAATAGCCGGGCGTCGCGAGCAACCTTGACGCACCACCGAATCGGCCTGGTCAACCTCCATGACCGGGAACTATAAAGGCTGTCGATGTGCCATTGCAACTGGGCAACCGCCGCATCATGCATTCTTTCAGCCGTCATCCTTTGTATCTTGTCCTCCTCAATTTTTCGAAGGGCATCCTCTAACTGAAGTCGATTCTTCTGTAGCTCACTCTCCAGGTAACTACATTGAGTCAGCATATTATGAGAGGTCCGGTCATACAAATCGACTTTTCGAAGGGCATCCTCCAACTGAAGCCGATTCTCCTGCAGCTCACTTTCCAGGTAATGACACCGTGAAAGCATGTCGTAAAGGGTCTGGTGATAAGAATCTGCAATGGCCCGCATTTCTTCGGGCGTGAGCAACCGGACCCATTTCGCAAAGACAGCGTTTCTTGCCTCTAATACGGTCTGCTCATTAGGTTGCATCGGTGAAACTCCGGAACCACCTCCCACATAATAGATTGCCGTCACCTGATTGACAAACTTCAAAGGGGCGACACGGGCCATTTGGAGCCAAAAATCCCAGTCCTCATAACAGTCGAAATTTTCGTCGAAGCAAATTCCTCTCTTGAGGAGGGATGAGGGAAAAAGAACCGAATGGATCGGGAGAACGTTGCCCAGCACCAGCTTGGAAAAAGTCACGTTCGGATCGGAAAAGTTCTTTATGTGATCGCAATCTGCATCTGTCCTGCTTGAACTTCTTGCGGCAGAATAACCAACGATCTCGTCTGCCTCATTCTGTAACGCGTCCACAAGGCCCTTGATGTGGTCCGGAGTGATCTCGTCATCGTCATCAAGTAGGCCGAGGTAATGGCCTTTGCACTCAGACAGGCCAAGATTGGCCGCCTTTGAGCGGGGCAGAGGAGGGCCATCCTGATTGACAAGGCGCAACTGGAACCGCCCGCATCGATCTCCGAGTGCACGGTGCTCCCCGCCCCTGGCATTGACCACAACCACCTCGATATTCGGATAGGCCTGCAAAGCAAGCGACTCAAGGGCTTCATCGAGTGTTAAGCGACCCATGCTGCGAACGACGATACTCACCAGAGGAAGTTCATCCGAACAGCCCTCCGATTCCGTTTTCGGGCCTTGGGCCGGTGGCTCCTGCAATGGACCGGTTAGGTCCTTGTCCGAAATTCCTTCTAACATGTCAGAAAAATCCATGATAGCTGATGATTATTCTTCCCGTTCCTCAAAAAAAATTCTCACACACAGGCAGTAGAGCGCACAGAGGGTTTCCATAACCATTTTTGTTCCCTGATCCCGATTGCATCTTTAGAAACGGCATCCAAGCAACCATTCACTATCTTCGGTTCTTGTCCTCTCTGGGCCATCCTCATGACGGTAAGACTGAGCGGCAAGATGAGGGAATGCCACCCCCATGCCTCCCCTCCTACCCCTCCACAGATGCTATCCTCAGTGTTCCTTTAAATCAATTGTAACTCCCTGCAATCTCCAGGAAGACATTCCTTCGGCCTGTTGAATAGAAATTGTTATATGAGGCCCTCCTACCTGTGGAAGCCGGACAACAAGCCGGTTGGCATCAGATGCCTCCCACAGACAGGTCTTTCCATTGACTGTCACTCGACAGTTGCTATGTAATGGCCGGATATTTAGATACAGCGTGTCCCATGCCTGCCTGCCATACCAGGGAAGATGAATAGTGCACTGCCCATACACTAGGGAGCTTTCAAAGCGATCAAATCCGTATATCGGCAGGGACATCTCGTCTTCAGAGGATCTGCGTACAAAACCACGTCGCTTCATCTTACGAAGGACATCCAGGGCGTTTAACGCCAGGTCCTCGATAAAATTTCTCTTATTTTTGAACGACAGGTCAAAGCGATAAAATCCCGGCCATGACAATGGTAGGGGTCGATGCCCGTATTTTCTCTCAATCCGCCAGATCTCCCTGTATCGCTGCCCATCGCTGCTCAGGGTCTTGGTTCCGGGATAGTATCTCACGGCGGCCAACGGTTCATGGAGATATTGAAACCGGGCATGGGACCTGGACAGCCTGCACCACAGGTCCCAGTCCATGGTGTAGCGTAACGCAGGGTTAAGCCCGCCCACCTTTTCATAGGCGGAGCGGCGCACGAAGCAGGCAGGCTGGCAGATGAAACAGCGACGCGTCAGGGTTTCCGGGTGGTACGCCTGGATGGGGGGAAAATAGGAGAGGAAAAATCCTTCAGATGTCACATGAACGGCATCGCCATACACCACATCCAGATCCGGATCCCTATCAAAACAGGAGGCCACCTTTTCGAGGGTCTCGGGGAAATAATAATCGTCTGCATTCAGCCAGGCCACGATGTCGCCTGAAAGGGTTTCTTTCCCTTTCCTGATGGCTGCGGCCTGCCCCCCGTCAGCACCGGTCTGCAGATAGTCGATCATATCGGAATACCCCCGGACAGCCGCTTCGAAGCTGTCCGTCGACCCCCCGTCCATAACCGCAAGGTTGAATGGACGCGACTGGGCTCTGAGACTCTCCAGGGCCCAGGGCAGGAAATGACTCTGGTTTAAATTAGGGATGACAATCGCAAAGGTCTGCATAAGGATCGCTGTTCTGAAATGATTGTCTTCAACCACACGGGATGGAAGATCGGATCGATCCGGAATTGGCAACAGCTCACCGCTGATCCAGATACCATCGATACGCCCGGGTTATCCCTTCCCGCAACGGCGTCCGGGCCTCCCAGCCCAATGCGGTCAATCTGGAAACGTCCAGGAGTTTGAGCGGGGTCCCGTCCGGCTGGGCAGGATCAAATCTGAGATCGCCTTCAAAGCCCACAATCTCACCCACCATCTCCGCCAATTCCCGGATCGACTGGTCCTTGCCCACGCCCACATTGATGATGTGGTCTTCCTCATAATGATTCATCAGGAAAAGACACGCATCGGCCAGGTCATCCACATAAAGGAACTCGCGTCTGGGCGCACCCGTTCCCCATATTTCCACAGATCCCTTGCCGTTCACCTTTGCCTCGTGAAATTTCCGGATCAGGGCGGGAAGGACATGGGAAGTCTTCAAATCAAAATTATCGCCCGGCCCGTAAAGATTGGTGGGCATGGCGCTGATAAATCGCGTCCCATACTGACGGTTGTATGCCTGGCACATCTTGATGCCGGCGATCTTGGCCACGGCATAAGGCTCGTTGGTGGGCTCCAGATATCCTGAAAGAAGATATTCCTCTTTCATCGGCTGAGGGCAGTGTTTTGGATAAATGCAGGAACTTCCCAGAAAAAGGAGCTTCTTTGCCTCAAAGCGGTAGGCGGTATGGATGATGTTGGTCTCGATCACCAGATTGTTGTAGATAAATTCGGCAGGGAATGTGGAATTGGCCCATATGCCCCCGACCTTTGCAGCGGCCAAAAATACATACTCGGGCCGTTCCCGTTCGAAAAATGCCTCGACCCGTTCCTGTCTCTCCAGATTCAATTCCTTGGACGACCTGAAGACCAGATTCTGAAATCCCGAACTTCTGAGAGCCCGCACGATGGCCGACCCCACCAGACCGCGATGGCCTGCGATATAAATCTTAGCGTTCTTTTCCATGGTCTCGTTGCTCGTCACTGGTTGCTCGCGTTTCGGGTTTATTGGGTTTATTGAGGTGGTTGGGTTTTGCTGACCCCTGACTTCTGAACTCCGATCACTGGTGTTTGCTGGCCACTCGTTGCTCGTTGCTGGCTGATGGGTCATGGCTGGTAAGTCATAGCTGATGGGCGCCCTTCTCAGTTCAACAGCTTATCAGCTCAATTCACTCACTGACAAACCACAAACTCCACCGCTACCGTTCCGCTATTGACTGTCAAGGAATCGATGGTGGTGTTGGATGATCGGTTGGTGAATGTGGAATCCCATCCTCCCTCCAGCCGTATATTCTTGGCGCTGTTCAGGGTCACATCTTCGAAATTCCTTCCTTCGACAATCCTTATGGTCGCTTCTGCACCGGATGTGTTGATCGCTTCCTGAATCGTTCCATAGCAGGGCCTATGGCCGCCGCAAAAGGCCGAAGGCTCAACATAGACAATTTCTTCCGTAATATCAAACGCAACATCCAATGTCTGCCAATAGAGATTATATTCTCCCGTGCTGTCGGCACAGTCATAGTCCACCTCCATAGCAACCCGAAAGAGCCCGTTCGGCCGATTGGCAGTCGTGCCCCAGCTGTTCAGCATGATCCAGTAGGCATTGTTGGGATCATCATCATTGTACCCGACGCACAAGACCGCATGCCCCGCGCCGGAGATATAGGGCTTGCCGCAGCTCGCATCAAAATCCCACGATGTCTCCTCGATCTGGGTGTTCCAGAACGTGTTGAAACTGCTCCAGTCTTCCCTCGTGCTCATAAAGAAACCGAACCAAACGGCCCGGCCCTGGTTGAGGACATTTTTGATATTGGAGATCGCCTGGGCCTGGCCCACCCCGTGTGTTGCAATCCTCTCAAGGGTAATGGAAGAGAGAGGATAATTGGGGAGGGTAGAAATGCTCTCGCATGAAACATCACAGCGTCCGTCCCGGTTCTGCCAATTTGCATTGGCATTGGACCAGGGAATGGTGTATCCTTCTATTTCATAGAATGAGACAAAATCGTTCAACCATCCTCCCTCGCAACAGCTTAACACCGTATCGCAGGAGCTGATGAGCTGCACCGAAAGGCGGTCATAGATTTCCCGTTCCATATTCAAGGCAATCTCCACGACGCCGGTCCCTGCCCATGCCCAGCAATTATTGCAGACGCCCTGGTCTCTTTCAGAAGGGATATAGTCGAGATAGCTCAGAAGGCTGAGAGATCCTCTGAAGGCGGCCCTGAACTGGAGTTCATCGTCCATCCGGGCCAACGGCGCCCGCTGGAAGTTCCTGATCCACTCGAGACGCGTGTCATCGTCCGGATGCATGAGGGTGTTGGTATATATCCCATCGTCTGCCTCCGCAACCCCAAAAACGGCCAAAGTCAGAACACCCGCCAGAATCCCCCGTAGTCCTTTTCTTGCCATACCTTTCACGAGGCCCTTCTTTACTTGATGTTCTTTTCGAGTTCAGCCACTTTTCGTGAGAGTTCGGCGATGGTCTTCTGCTGCTCCTGAACCACCCGGGTCAATACCGCAACCACATCCATCGAACTCATCCCTTTTCTGTCCCTCGATGCCACGAGATCCGGAACATCCTCTGCGACAAAGCCCACATGGGTCTCGTCCCTTTCAACTTTATAACTGAATTTGACCGGCCTCAGCCCCTGTAGCGCATCCATTGCCTCCTCATCCGTCAATTCTCTGATATTTGTTTTTAATTCCCGGCTGGAGGCATTTGTCCATACACCGCCGGACGAAACATAGGCGCCGCTTCCCATCTGCAACGGATACGAAGGGGAAGTGGTGCCTATGCCCACATGGCCGCCATTCGGGTTCAAGATGAAATTTTTGTATGCTACCCCCTCCTGGAGTGCGAAGAGCTCTGCATAGTCATGGGATGCGCCGACATTCCATCCGAAATAGATGTTTTTCTGATTACTGGTCGCCTTATCTGTGATCACCATCCCCCTGTTCCCAAGGTTTTGCCCAAGGACAAAAGGGGCTGATCCCCAGGCTCCCGCACCATTCGACAGCAAGGAAGATGCGGAAGTTATGGACCCGCTGTCACTCACCTTAAAGGTCTCTGTTCCGCTTTCATTTTTCACTATCAATTTATCTGCACCGAGGACAGATACCGGCACCATGAGATAGAGAGAGATAAACATCAGCGATAAGAAACCCCAGAACCGCCACATGGATGAATCAGGCAAGTCCTTTTTTCTCATATTATTTTCTCCTTTTTCCAGTTTGGATCAAATGACAAACCAAGAATCTTCAGAAACCACTTAAAACCCTTGCAGGTCATTTCTCTTCGTGCGTTAATACAAGAATAACATGCGGCTGTTCTGGAGTTCGGCCTTGTCTTGTGTCGCACGCACCAATGACAAGGAAGAGAAATAGACGCTTTTCTCTCCTCCCGGCATAAAGGGCATGATTGAAATAAGTTGTTTCTTGACTGATCAAATCTGCATTCCTTATACTCCAAAAAGCCGCATCCTGTCCATCCTTATCCCTCAACGGTCAACCGGAGCGTACGTATGAATTACCGGCGTTTGGGACGCACCGATCTTCACGTATCGGTAGTAGGTTTCGGTACATGCCAGTTGAGATTGGTTCCAGCCCGTCAGGCCGTCGGGACCCTTCGGCGTGGGTTCGAGTTGGGGGTTAACATCGTCCATGTCGCCCCGGATTACGAAGGTGCCGACGCCCTGGTGGCGCAAGCCCTTCGAGAAACGTCTAGGAATGTCATCATCTGTTCGCAAGGATACGGCCCCCCGGGATTGTTTGAGCATTTTTTTGAAACCACCTGCCGCACATTCCGCAAAAAACGTCTGGAGCTTTTTGGAATCGCCTGTATCGAGGATCGGGAGACATTGGGTGAAAATGTCTGGGGAACCGGCGGCATGGTGGAATTCCTGCTCAGAAAAAAGGAAAAGGGGAGGCTCGGCGGCATTTTTTGCACCACCCACGGATCACCGGAATATATCCGAAAATTGATTGCGTCCGATGTCTTTGACGCCCTGATGATACCCTATAACATCCTTGGCTTTCATCTGCTTACCGCCGATCTTCCCGGAAAAGACCCTGAAAATCTCCAGGGCAACAAAGAGATTGTATTCCCGGCAGCACGAAAGAAGGATGTGGGGCTCATGATTATGAAACCCCTTGCAGGAGGATTGCTGTGCCCCGGACGTGCGTTTCCGCAGCGGAGCGGGCGTCTCCTTCCCGAGTCCAATAGAATCTCGGCCGGAAAGGTCTTACGCCATATCCTGATGAACGAAGAGATATCCTGCGTTGTTCCAGGGACGGCATCCATTGAAGAGGCCGAGGAAAACGCCCTCAGCGGATGGGGCCGAATCCCCTTGAGAAAAGAAGATATCCGGCATGTCGAGTATCAGGCCCAATCTCTGGCAATTGCCGCATGCAGCCGTTGCGGCCGCTGCGACGCCTTATGCAGCCAAGACCTGCCCATATCCTGGCTGTTTAGGGCGGCCTATATTGCCAATTATCCTTCCGAGACATTTGAGACACCGGAAACGCATGAATATTTTAGGCTTCACCCTGACGAGGAAATAATATGCGCCAAATGCCAAAACATTACATGCGCTTGTATCAAAGGGATCGACATCCCCGTGACCCTCGGCCGCATTCATACCCTCATGAAAGGGCTTCGGTCAAAAGGAATGGTTTCACCGGCAGACCTTCCTGAAATTTCTGGACCCAAGGAGGGCTATCGCGCTAAGATCATTACAAAGGAATTCCCCGCAGAGGTACTGTGTGGAAGGACGAAAATCTGTCGGCTCTACGTGGAAAATAGCGGCCGTCTGCCATGGCATGCCGACGCGAATCGAAATCAGCCCAAGATTGTACTCTGTGTTTCCCTTGATGGGGGAGTGCTCCAAACCATTCACCTGCGTCATGATGTACATCCTTTGGAGCGTACCCACTTTATATTTGAGCTTTCAGCTCCCTTAGATCCTGGTACTGTGAAATTTTCTTTGTTCCTGGCTCAATCATCTCGCTGGAAGAAATACGCCCCTGTGTTGCCGATGGGGGAACAAGAGATCCTCGTCAGAAATCATTCCTGAAATGAAGGGGGTATGATCATGCGATCCCTTGATGCACATGGGGATTTCAAAACAACCATTCCATCACTAAGAAATGGCACACCATGCGACTGCAAAATTTTTGGAACGGCACTCAATTCCTGAAGGTCTTCAAGCGGAAAACCGCTAAAGAAGAATCCCTTTCATTGGAACATAATTGCCCCCCCTCGCTCCCATCATCCACCCTCCGAACCCTCTGGATGGGTTTGAGGAATCGAGGCCCGAGCGATATAAACCTCTGTTCAACTGACAACCGGAAGGTCTTCCTTACCCTATACCTTAACAGAAGATTCCTTCAGCAAGTGGAAGTCCCAAAGAATTGTCTTTCCCCCGGAGAAGTGCTAAACGTTCACTCCATTCTGAGGACGCCGAAGAGGGCCGGCCGTCACCGAATAAGGATTGAAATAACCAACGCCGAAAGGATCAGGCTGGAGGAGGTTAAAGAGGCATGGTTTCGGATTGTTTTTGAAACGACGAGAAAACCGCCAAGTCCAGGCGCCCTCATGTTTGATCAGGCCTGCCAACTCAACAACTGGTTTTCTCTTCCCAGCCAGGGCATCTCCTGGAGCAGTTCGGGACAGGCGTATCCCCTGTTTGCCCGTCATTCAAAGGGATGCCGTTTTACTGATATAGAGGGCCGAACATACCTTGATTACATTATGGGGTGGGGGTGCGCATTGCTCGGGCATGCAAACGAGCGAATCCAACAGGCCGTCATAGAATCAATGACCTCGGGGGCTATCTCCTCTCTACCGCACCATCTGGAAATGGACGTGAGCCGGAAACTATGTGAGGACATCCCATGCGCTGAGATGGTGCTGTTTGGCAAAAACGGGTCTGATGTGTGTACGGCTGCAGCCAGGCTGGCACGTCGTTATACCGGTCGGAAGAAAATCCTCGTGTGCGGTTATCACGGTTGGCAGGACTGGTATGTTGAAAAACAGGGTTTCACCCACACGGGGGTTCCCGAGCACGGGGAACAGCTTGTTTATCCCTTCCAATTTAACGATGAAGACCACTTGCAGGGCTTAATGGAGACACACAAAGGCCAAATAGCTGCTGTGATGCTTGAACCTGCCGGCCCGGTAGAGGGATTGAACGGTCCGTTACGTGATGCTGACCAGAATTTCTTGAGGGCCCTTGCCTCCAGAACGCGGACCGAAGGCGCCATCCTTATCTTTGATGAAATTATCACCGGATTTCGATATCCCGGCGGCAGTGTTCAGAAGGCAACGGGTGTCATTCCGGACCTGGCCTGTTTTGGGAAGGGATTGAGCGCAGGGATGCCCCTTTCCGCCCTTGTCGGACGCAGAGACATTTTCCAGAGCACCATGCCCAACATTTTTTACGGCCCGACATTCAAAGGCGAAGTCTATTCCTTTGCCGCCGCCAATGAAGCCCTCACTATTTATCGGGAACTCGATGTTCCCGGCCATATTTGGGATTATGGAAACCGTCTAAAGACATCGATTAACCGGCTCTGTAAAGAAACCGTACCGGCTGCCGAGCTGATCGGTCCTCCGTTCCGAATGTTAATGCGTTTCAAAGAGGCTGATCCTCAGACGGTTGTCTTGATGAGAACGTTGCTTCAACAGGAATTATTGAAACAGGGGCTGGTGACCTATATGGGGGTCATGTTGCCCAGTATGGCTCATGATGACCAGAGCCTGGATGAAACCGTCACGAAGTTCAAACACGCCCTTGAGGTCCTTGCAATTGCCCATCGACACAATGCCTTTGCCAAGTATCTGGAGATCCCTCCGATGACCTATTAGGCGGTGTCTCAGAAGTTTTCTCTAAAAGGGGAAGGGCGTGTTCCGGCCCGGTCACCGACTGCAGCTTCAATCCATTCAACAGCCCCTCAAGTTTCTTAAAATGCGACGGATCTCTGCTGTCTATGTTTCGGCACAAATCACAAACCCGTGAAACTCCAGGCATACTCTGTGCCTTGCGAAGTCTCCTGTAGAGAGGGCTGTTCCAGAGCTGCAGGAAACCATCATGGGGAGGAAAACGAAACGGCGTCTTCATCGAAAAATCAACCATACTTAACGGACCCAGACATGGATAGAGGTAGTGGGTTGCGGACCCATTCAAAGAATCCATATGGGTATTGGTTATGTAGGCGATTTTCCATATTTCCGGGCATGATTTGCGGTTCCGGGCCTCGTACCTGAGACCGTCCACCAGGGGATCCAGCCTTGGCGGGGGTTCCTCGATTCCGGCAAAGTCATAAAACCCGCGCACTTCTACGCCAAAACCAACACGCTTCCTGCTTTGAGGCACCGGGATTTCAATGCTCACCCTGTGTCTGCGCGCCTCTTGGAGGGTTCGGTGATATATGCGTTCGTATTCGCCATGACACTGGTGGAAGGTCTCAGCGACACCGTATTTTTCGGACTTATTGTAGTTAAAGGCAAAAAACGGGATCCCGGTAAATCGATCGACGCCCAGGGAACGACAGAGTCCCGGCATATCCGGGAGTTCACGGATATTTTTCGTGGTCAGCACCATCGATCCATACACCAGAGGGAGCAACGCGGCCGCCTTGCGTTTGGCACGCTGAAGGTCCCTCAGGTTAGAGCAGACACGGTCAAATAAATCTCTCCGGCACAATTCCTTCCAGGTATGCGGGGTTGTAGCGTTGAGAGAGACATTAATATAGGACACTTTATTTATAAGTTGATTGACCAGTCCATTATCATTCAGAGCAACCCCATTCGTGGAAAAATTGATATCAATATGAGGAAATTGTATTCCCAGATATTCAATGATTGCACCCAGGTGCGGGTTTATCGTGGGTTCTCCCAAACCGCTTGAAAGACGAACTGTTTGGAGATGGTTTAAAAAGTCAAGACATTGCATCTGCGCTATCCCCACATGCTCTGTTTTGGACATACCATGGGAGTAGCTGCAAAAACGGCATTCCAGGTTACACCTTCCGGTGACGGATAAATGGACCTCCGGGGGGAGACTATCCGTGACGACCTTACCCGTCCGATACTCAATCTGATTGGCCAGGACATTAAAAATCCAGGGAACAGCTGAACAGTCCCGGTGGGCAAGAAGGGCTTGGCGCATCCTTTCAGGAGAACCGTTGACCTGAGCAGTATCCACCGGAAAGTAAAGTACCTCCGATAGGGCCTTGTTGAGATAACATGGAGAAACAGAGGAGCGTTTACAATTCAAATGGGATGCCCCTTCGACTGCCGGTGAAAGTTCGTGTGCGCCGAGGCCACCTCCATGGACAAATTTCACATTGTCATGCTGAGGCCATATGATTTCCGGCATGAGATCCTCATCGGCAACCAGGGAGGAAAGCGCCTGTCCGAGTAAGGGATGCTTCATCATTGAACGATCTATTGCTATGCCGTACAAAGACCGGCCGAAATGCTTGGCCGTGACAGCCATGGTGTGGTTTTGGACTGCCAAGAGCATCTCCTGCAGTGGATGTTCCGGCAATAGAAGAAAAGAAGGATTCACCAGGAAGACGACCTCTTTTTTCTGAAAGAGGGCGGGGTGATCGATTTTATGATTATGCCTGAATGTCAGGATCCCACCGTTATTTGGATCGATGGTCACAATTCTGAAATCAGCGCCCCACACCGACGATGCCAGCGTTTTTATATTCCTGACGATTTGGCGGCCGCAGCCAGAGGACGGGTTTTTTCTCCCGCCGTGTAAGGGCGGAGGGGGTAACACAACATAGAAGGCCGCCCTCGCCCCTAAATGAAGCCCAACACAGAAATGGGTGAAGAATTGATTTTTTTTATCTCCCAGGATTCGCCGGATAGAAGAGCGGGCACTCAGTGTCTCCAAGAAATCCGTAAAGCGGATCAACCCTTTCATTGTCAGAACTCTGGAGACATTGTGATAAACGCTTTTGATCAGCACTCCTGCCTTAACCCCTCCCTTGAATGGATCACGATTTTTGAAGAAGTATGGGACCTGTTTCTAGTCGAGACCAATTTGGTGAATTGAAGTAAACCGAGATTAGACTGAGGGGAAAAAATGCCTCTCTTCAGACCAGTTGAAGCCCTCTTCTTCTATCATGCCGAGGAGTTCGGGATGTACCTCCCTGAAACTCTGGCCCCGGGTGGCGTCAAGGTCATTGGTGAATAACATCAGCGCCTGCAATGATTCCCTGGTGCAGTTGTCCTGAACCGACTCAATGACATCGGCTACGGATAAAACGTGAGAGCGCCTGAAGCCGGGACAATCCGAATTGGCATAAGCCCTTAACCTTCTGGCAGCACGCAACCTTACGCTGGGAGGCAACACTCCCAGGGAGATAAACCATGGCTCAGAAGCCACCTCTATTCCGTAACTTACCCCCTTTTTGTCGAGATACCTGAGAAGGTCCACGATATTAAGGACATTATAGGCCTGGAGAATCGGCACAGCCGTAACCGTGAACTTATCGGCCGGCAGACTGATGAGTCTGACGATATTCTTCCTTATAACATGCCACTTGGCCGGATATCGGATATACTCATAAAAATCGCCATATGCATCGATGCTCATGCCCATATAAATTCGTTTGAAACTATGGAATTTATCGACCAAGGCGTCTTTTACTACCGTGCAGTTCGTGTTTAGTTCCAAAGTCATTTCAGGGGATGCTTTTTGCTGAACGAGATATCCTATAATTTCTTCCGCCTCCATCTGGATCATTGGTTCTCCTCCGGTCAGATAGAGTGCCCTAAACCGTTCGGGTTCCCGCAGAAGCTCTTCAAACACCCATGATCGATCTTTAAACCAAGGCTTCCTCGGAAGCCGGGAGGGACTCCCATTGCCCACAGATTCCGGTTCAAAGATACCGTATTCCCGATGCCCTTTCCCATTTTCCGGACTCCCTTTACCGTACCCGGGATCCCCTTTGGTTGTCCTCCAATGATGCTGATTAAAGAAATTGCTATTCAACCCTGAGATTAGTCTTCTGGCGATCCGCATTCCTTGAACAACACGCCTGAAACCATCAATGCCGCTCACAACTCTTGCCTTTCCCCTTGTGCCTTCCACGGGTGACCCGGTCTTATACGCTCCAAGGGCCCAGCTTCTATGAACAGGATCGCTTTCTATTTGGGAACTGAATCGAGGGAAACAAATCCTGCACTTGAGATTACACAGATTTCCGGGAATCAGCTGAAGATAAACCGGCAATGTGGAGACCGAAAAAGCTCGAAGACGTGACTCGTTCACCAGCGCATCAAACAATGGTCCGAGTTCGGATTTCCATCTGAAATTGGAATGGATTCGGTGGCTGCTGCCCGTATCCGCCTCCTCCTGGTAGCAGTGTGCACACTCAAGTACCGCTTCCCCCTTGACCATGCTATGCCTAATGGACCGCAGGTGTGATGAGTTCCAGATATCTTTGATGCTGGAACTGTAAAGGGACATGGGTTCACCTTCTTGCATGATATTCCGGCCTGCAAAACAACAGATCTTCACACAACCTTCCGGAAGGACCATCAGATGAATCCATGGCAATATGCAAAAGGTTCTTGTCATCGGCAAGACCATTATCCATCATTTATTCGGGCACCTCTCAGAACGGGGCCTTGAGAGTCCGCGAGATCCGTTAAACAAAAGGCTTTCGTTTTCAGTGCATTAGAGATCATACGGCATAAAAAGATCTGTGTCATAAATGAGAAACGACAACTTTCTCTTGTGGGGATCCTCAAACCACTTTGAAAAGCGCAGTTCCAGCCTTGTTCCGTTTTCTCCGCCGATTTCAAACTCAAATTGTTCGTATTTATTCGATATCAATTGATACGCGTCCCCCTGTTTCCCGTTCAAAAGAACGCGCATACTCATATCCTGGTTGGGGACGCCTGCAAGATGGTATTTTCCATTTGAGTTGTTGAGCCTGAAACAGCACTTCGGGGATATCCAGTTGTCCTGATAGACCCCTTTCACTTTTGCTTTATGCCGGGACAGGTCTCTGCCGAGTCGGTAAAAGAGGTGATACAGGATCGGGGATCGCCGCTGCAGGTAAGGAGAAATCCCCAGGCTGAGGCTCATGGGGAGATTCTTGGGCCGGTAATAATCCCTATTAAACAGGATATAGTGAAAAAGTCCTATCCTCCTGTAATACCGGCGTATAGGCCTCAGCATTTTGGAGAGGAGGCTCCTTTTTTCTATGAGGCGATGATGCCACAACCCTTCAAAATAATTTATACTCACATAATTTGCATGGGTCTTGCATATCTTAAATATCTCTGTGAAGATCTCGTCTCGTTGTGAAAGTGTTTTGGTGCCTTCATACCGTCTCGAAGCCGCCAGTATATCGGGTATGTGCAGGATCCTTCCGCCAGCCCTGTCTATCCGAAGCCAGTAATCGTAATCCATGGCATACTGGAGGCCCTCATCGAACTTGCCGACGATATCGGCAATCCGCTTCCTCCAAAAGCTGGCCGGCTGGCAGATGCAACAATCAAACAGGTTCCGTTCAAATGAATACTCGTCTGTATTGTACATCCCGGTTTTTCTGTCTTTTTCATCAATATAATCGGCTTTTCCATAAAGTAAATCCACCTCCGGGTTCTCATGAAATTGCTCAACCACAGTGCTGATCGCACCAGGGTACAGGATATCATCCGAATTCAGATAGCAGCGGATCATCCCCCGGGCCCGGGCAAATCCTTTGTTTATCGCATGGGTCTGACCCCGGTCAGGCTCGGATATCCATTCAAACGCATCTTTGTACGATTTCAGGATATCCAGGGATCCATCCTCTGATCCTCCATCAACAACAATATACTCCGTATTCGGGTAATCCTGATTCAGGACGCTGTCGATGGTCCGCTTCAAAAAAATCCCCTGATTGTAGGACGGGGTCACTATCGAAACCAACGGCCTCTCGCTCCCCCATTCTACACGCGGTTTGCTTGTCTTGAGTCTGTTCTCCAAGGCTATTTTTTCATAAACAATCTCAAACGACCGGTGCATAGCTTCAGCAGCACGATGCCATGTGAAATATGACCCGCGTTTTTTTCCCTTTTCCACAAGACATTTTCGAAGGTTTTCATCTTCATGAATCCGGATCATCAAGGACGCCATGGCATGGGTGTCGGTGGGGTCACATCTCAGGGCGGCGTCTCCGCTGACTTCGGGAAGGCTTGTTGTATCGCTGCAAATAACAGGTGTTTCCGCCCTGAACGCCTCCAAAAGAGGGATACCAAAGCCTTCGAACAGAGAGAAAAAGAGCATGGCTTCAGCCCTTTGCATCAGAACCTGCACCATTTGTGGGCTGACATATCCCAAATGCCGGATCGGCAAATCCGCAACACTGGCCCTCAGATCTTCCCATCCTTCTGGAAAGCCGGTCAAGATGATTGCCATATCGGCCTTGGTGGATTCAAGGAACTCCCTGAATGCCTGGAAAGTGCGACGATGGTTCTTGTGGGGCCACAAATTGGCCGGGAAATAAAAGAACCCGCCTTTGGGCAGAAGTTGTCTCTCCTGGTCACTCAGGTCGGACTCCTGGAAATTCCTATGTTCCTCCTGCAGGGCGGGGTTTACAACAAAGATATCAGGGTCCAGGGCCCACGGAGAGTCATTGATGGTTTTTTTGGCATGTTCACTGAGGGTTATGATCCCGCCTGCCTTGCTGAGCGCCTTACCGAATGCGAGGCGCCTGGCTCGCAAGTCAGCCGTCTTAAAAAATTCAGGAAAGATCTCATGCTGTATGTCAGGCACGAAGACAATCTGTTTTGAGAGACTGACTTCCAGGTCGTCATCCAAAGGGTAAACCCTGAAAAGGATGTCAATCTCTTTAGTTTTGACAAGATGATCCACCTGCCGGTAAAAGCTCGAACCCGGCAATGTTATATTATGGACGGATTCTGGAAGAGGTTCCATCAACCTTCTGTTATTAATCGTCGTAAACAAATAATAGGTGTCATCAGGAAATTTCCTGAATAACTCCGAAAACACTCCTTTGACAAACTGCACAATTCCGCCGCTCACTCCGATATAGAGGGGACGAAAATCAATCCCTATAATCATTTCCTATAATCCTATTATCTTCTTCAAGCGTTTTGCCAAAACCAGGAGATTCTGTCGAATAGAAAGGCCTTCCAAGGCCTGCAACTGGGCTATCCTGTCCGCATCAATCATCTCCATTTGTATTTTGAGATTCTCAATGAGTTTCAGTTGCGAAGCCAATTCAGTGCCGATGCCGTCAAGAAGATTCTCCAGCTTACCCACAATATCGACCCGGTCTTTAGCCTCTGCTTCAGGCTGGCTCAAGAGATCTGACAGATCCCTTATCTGCTTCAGGGCGTTCGACCAATTCGTTTGTTTCTCTTGATATTCTTCACCATAGGGAAACCCCGTACAGTCAATATCGAAGTCGCTCATCAGATGGGCGGCCCGGCGCGAAAAGAGATCCACTTCCAAATTAAACTGTTGGGGAAACGGACTTTTTTCCTGAACGATGAACCTGCGAAGCGTATCCAGAAAATATAACAAAACGCCCGGCGTCATGGGTTGTCCGGTATGCCTTAGCGCAATTTGCCTCAGCTCTTCAGCCCGTTGAAATGAACCGGTTGAGGTCTTTGTATCCTCATATTCCCTGCTGACAGCCAGTGTTTCCGGAACAAAGGCGGGCATCTTCTCCTTGGAAAGTCTCAGCCACAGGTCCGTATCCATACCATAGTGGAGATCTTCATCCAGGAATTGAACTTTATTGAGATAGGGGGCATTGATAAAGGTAGCGGGCTGGAGAATGTAATTAAGGCAGTACAGGAGACCGTCCCGATTAAAATTAACACTGTCGCTTTCAAAAAACCTCCTCTTTTTCCTGCCCTTTGAATCCACGCGAAACCCATTGCCGAAATAGAAGGATGCCTCCGGATCCCGGGCATAGACCTCGGCAACCTTTCTGAATGCCCCGGGCAAATAGTAGTCGTCCGAATTCAACCAGGCGACCAACTCCCCTTTTGCTTTCTTAAACCCTTTGCTGATCGCACTGCTCTGGCCCTTATCAGATTCGCTCACAAAATAGGCAAGATACGGTTGATGCGCTGCAATGATATCGAGGCTGTTATCCGTCGATCCTCCATCGATAATAATATACTCAAAATCAGGGTAATCCTGTTCGAGGACCGAAGTGATGCATTCCTCAAGGAACCGTCCCTGATTAAAGGACGGGGTCACAACGGATATTTTGGGCAGCCTTGTTTTAGTATTCATATCAGTTTCAACTTCTTCATCACTCTCACAGGGAACCGCCTCCTGAGCTCAATAAATTGTTGCCGAGAATCCTTGAGCCATTCTGTCAGTTTATTAACATCTTCCGTCAATTTATAAATATCTTCCGTTAGCCTGTCTACATCTGAAAGACATTTCGAATGTTCACCATTGAGGATATTAATATATTCATGAAGGCTGTTGATATCTGCAGCACGCTGCGCCAGAACAGTCTTCAACCCCTCGATTTCTCTCTTTCCTTCGGCCCTGTCCGCCTCCGCCACCTTAAGCATTCCTGTCAGGGCATGTATCTTTACCAGTCGCGCCTCAAGGTGAACGTGAAGTTCTTTCACCTGTTGTTCTAAATCCTTGAGGTAATTATCCTCTAATATGTTCAGCGTCACGGGAATGCTCCTGAGCGCCTTCATCAACACGTGGTCGTAGATCTCCCTGAAAGAAGGCCCTATTTCCGTCGTTACCGAAGCCGATAAGGACTCTTCTTTTGGACCATTTTCCCATGCAGCGGCAGCGGTGGATACTGCCGGTTCAGTGTCAAAATCCGAGTTATTGCTTAGATGCAGTTCCTTGTACAAATCAGAATAACGCCCCGCCTGGACGCTCAAAGCGTATTCCCTTTCCGCCCTTTTTCGCCCCTCTTCCCCCATGGACTTCAGCAAATCCGGTCTTTGAATGAGATCGATAATGGTTTCTCCCATCTTTCTGGTGTCCGACAAGGGGACCAGTTGACCCGTGACCCCGCTTGTGACCATATCGGGCAGACCGCCTACGTCAAAGGCAACCACCGGTGTGCCGCAGCTCATGGACTCGAGTACGGTATTGGGCAGATTGTCTTCCAGTGACGGGAGCAAAAAAATATCCGCGGCGGAATAGGCATTTCTAATTTTTTCATCAGTGTCAAGATGCCCTAAAGCAACGAAAGGAATCCCAATTGACTCAAGTTCATGACTCGGTTTTCCAAAGCACACCAGTCTAAGCTTGTCCTCATGAAGCAGTTGCTGAAAAATGTCCTCATTCTGGCAGAATTTGACTGCATCGACCAGTTCGGAAAACCCTTTTCTTTTCTCTGATCCGTCTATAGCGCCAAAAAGCATGGCGATTGCTTGAGGAGGGATTCCGATTGCCTCTTTTGCTTCTGGTTTAGGCAAAGGCATATAGAGGTCTGTTTTTAGGGAATTTGGAATGACATCAATTCTCAGGCCTTTAAAAAGCCTGCTCTTCCTGGCACACGACGCCATCCAGCGGCTGGGTGTAACGATGGTTAGATTGGCGTCTCTGAAGATCTCCAATTTGTCTTTCAGAATTGCCGCGGGCAAATTGAAGGGATCATCCCTCAGCTGCGGACACTCAACACAATCTGATTGATACTTTTCACACCCGGCAGAATAATGACAACCGCCGGTAAAGGCCCATTGATCGTGGAGCGTCCACACGACCGGCCTCCGCAGGGCGAGCAATCGGTGAAGGGTCATCAGTGACTGGTACTGAGCCACCCAGTGCAGGTTAATAATATCGGCAGATCTTACCACGGGTGACTCGGACAGGTCATATCCCGGATAAGGAAGCGAAAAGAGGGTATTGCTCAACTCCGTCTGGTTCGAATCGATGTAGTAGGGTTGAATAATGCCGGAAAGGAAAAAATCCTCATTCGAATTTTCAAGCCTTTCGTTGGCATCCACCCTAACAACGGCATTATCTCGTGCGTCTTTGTGCCTGACCAGCATCCGGGAGTCGTGCCCCATCTCGCGAAGCCCTTTTTGCAGCCGGTAGGCGGCCCGTGCGGCCCCCCCTGAAACATCATATGTACTGACCTGAAGAATCTTCATGAACCCAGAACCCCCTTTTCTTCTGAAGGCAAAAAGGATCGAGCTTCGTTCGCTTCGCTCACAATTGGTTACACCAGGTCGTGATTGGACGGCATACGTCAAATGACAAATACGATGATTTCATTCAGCCGTGGAAATTCCGACGCGCAGGCCCAGGCCCGGCATGGCCGTCACACCCCGGAGAAAAACGGCCTGATGAACTCGTCCAACCGCCGAGACACCCGGCCCTTAAGCACACCGGCGGCATAGACCTCTCCATGGATCCTTCCCAGTATATTCGCCGCGACCTGTTCCACGGTCCGGACCCATTCGTCCCGGTCTTTCGGGGGATACCCGTTCATAATCATTCCCAACTGGCATGCCATATCCGCCTCGGCCTGTTGAGCCATCCTTTTGGCGCCTGAAGAAGCGCGTCCCGAATGCCTTGAAAAAAAAAGGTCGCCGGCCCTCATCCCTATCCTGTGCATGAGGGGATAATGTTTCAACAAGCGGTCCATAAACAGGACCTCTCCTTCAAGACCCTTCAAACCGTACCGCCCTTCTTTTATCATGCGAAGGAGAAAGGAACGCATTGACAGGGCCACGGACATCAGATCCGTGAGCGACAGATCGGAAAGGTCTTCCATGGTCCGCCTCATAATTCCGGCCACCCAGTATGAGTTGACAATCTGACGGCGGAATGCGTACTCCGGGGATCGATTGTGGGAATGGCGGATCTGGATATGGGGCAAATAGACTATCCGATGTCCCAGAAGGGCGATTTTGACCGCCCAGGCCAGATCCTCGGCAAAATCCACATCAGGAAAAGGGGTACTTTCGAGAAGTTCTTTTCGGTAAACAGCGCACACATTGTCCAGCCCCACACTCCTGTATGCCCTCTCGTACGGCATTTGTTGAAAGGATTCAAAAGATCGAACCTCCTCCGCGGCAGATGCGTCACGCCTGGCGGCCGCGATGGATTCGATTTCAAACCGTGCGTAAGGGGTGGCCTCCGCATGGGGGACGTGGGCTGCAAAGGCTGCTGCCGCCCCATCTTCCTCCAACCCGCGCACCATCCCCGAAAGCCACCTGTCGGAACAGGGAACCGCATCCTGGACCATAAAAATGACCTTGTCGAAGGCTGCGAGGGAAACCGCCAGGTTTCTTGTCCGGGCGTGATGAAACGCCCCTTTATCTATCTTCCTGACAAGGGCTCCCGCCCTTTTTGCCGCCTCAATGGTTCCATCCGTAGAGCCCGAATCCACAACAATCAATTGAATCGGGCCGTCATACACCTGCCGGCCGATCATTTCCAGGCATTCGGAAAAGATCTGACCCCCATTAAAGGTTGGGATGATTACGCTTACGCCATTTTTCATAATGACAATTCGGGAACGCCTTCAAGTCTCCCTACGACCCATCCAAAACCCGCCTATACTCCGGCCTCTATTTCAACACATGATCAAACGGTCTTGCCACATGCATGGCGGAACATGATTAATGTCCTGCAGCGCAGTTCACATGCATCTTTGAGTGGGCAGTACGCATGGGTTCCGAAACCGGCGCGTTGATCTTGACATTGCACGCTTCTTTTCCTATGCTTTCAAAACGACAGGAAATCCCTGGTGTTGAACCACGGATGGAGGCCTCTCACATCTGAGACACCCTGGTGAACCCCCTGAAGTCTGTTCGATTGGATAACCATCAGCATTCCAACACGAGTTTTCTTCACCGCAAGGCCAAAAGTCGCTTACAAAAACATGCGCTCCAAGAACTCCGATTCGTCGCGACGCAGCACCTTTGTTCAAACGCTATATCATGAATGGGCGTTGGTCGGCGCTGTGATCTTCGGCACAGGGTTGCGGCTCTATCAACTTCCGAAACAGATCCTTTTCGGGGACGAATGGCATGGGATCATCGCAGCACCCAATCTCAGTTACTTCCAAATCGCATCCAGTTTCGGGATATCCGATCACTCAATTCCAATAACTCTCTATTATAAACTCGCTTCTGACTGGATTGGGCTCGATGAGTATATCATCCGAATGCCTTTTGCCCTGGCCGGGATATTAATCATCTTAATCTTCCCTCTGCTGGTCCGCGGGTTTGCGGGTCGTTTCACGTCAAATCTGTTTGCGTGGCTGCTGGCCTTGTCGCCGCCGCTCATCTTTTACAGCCGCATCGCCAGGCCCTATTCCATTGCGGTCCTTTGCGGTTTTTCTGCAGTCATCCTCTTCTATAGATGGTGGATGCGCCCGGACTGGCGTCGGATGGTCCTGTACGTAATACTTGCCGCTGCCACTGGCTATTTGCTCTTGGTCACCCTCCCGTGGGTTCTTGCCCCCTTTCCCTTCTTTTTTGCCTTGTCTTTCCTTTCACCTCATTTTCAAATATCGCGTTCTATCAAAAGGCTACTCTTTCTGGGGTGTCTCACCCTGTCGTCCATGTTGCTATTGGTGGGTCCTCCCCTCTATTTCGATTTTGCGGCCATTTCAAGCAAGGCCGGTTATCCCATGATAAGCCCTTCCAATCTCATAGACGCATTCAGGATTTTGAGCGGCATGGAATCGCCCCTGCTTGCAATAATACTTCTCATATTCATAATTGCCGGTCTGATCAAGACGTACCGAGAAAAACGACGCTTTGCCATCTATCTGCTTACGCTTTCCCTTATCCAGCCTATCACCCTCCTTATCCTGAGGCCTCTCGGATCCACCGTTCCGATTATCTTTGCCAGGTATGTGCTGCTGATATTGCCTGCGCTATTGATTTTTGCAGCGGCCGGTGTTGAGGCCGTCCTCACGGTTCTTGGCGGTTCGCTCATGAAATGGATGCGCCCGGTTCTCGCCGCAGCCCTTTGCGCGGTTCTCTTCTTGGGAGGACCTGCGCCCTCCGCAACCTACAGCCCCAACAATGCAACCTCCCTGGTAATGCTCTTGCATGCCTTGAAGGGTAAAGGGTATCGCCAGGTCTTGAAAAAGATGCCCCGGTTCTATGTGAGCATGGCTGCGCATCCGCCGGCAAGCCTGACCATTGCCGAAGCCCCATTCCATTGGCAGGCGGATCATCTGGCGCTTTATCAGAAAATTCATCGCCAAAACGTTGTAATGGGGTTAACAGGCAATTTGTGTGGCCAGGAAGGGAAAAATGAGCTTCCGATCCTCGGACACGCGGCAAGATTCAAGACGATCGTGGATCTTAAAAATGTCAATGCGTTATCAGCACGGGGTATCGATTTCGTCGTTTTTCATAAACAGATGGAAAATGAGATTCACGGCCGCTTGCCTGACTACCTCCCCCGGGATATATCCGGTTGTATCGAACAATACCGCGCCCGGTTCGGAAGGCCATTCTTTGAAGATGACGACATCATCGTCTTTGAAGTGGGACGGGGTTGACCTGGGAAAACGCCGCAACCGTGCCCATGGCCGGGAAGGCCTCTTTCCCATAGCCGGTCTTCTTTCAATGTTCATGAATTCGCCCGCACCACTGCCAAGCCTCATCGCTGCATACGCCCTCGTCCGGGCTGTTTCCGAAAGTACACGGCTTCTATATTGTGCCTGAACGAAAACCCGGAAATCCAAAAAGGGTGGAATCGAAAACTTGGTTTTATTAATTTCGACTCTATTCCATCAATTCGGAATTCGCAATTCCTCAATTCGCAATTGTGCCTGAAAGGGGTTTTGGTTCAGGCACTATATATCTTTAAACAGTCCTTTTCGTAAAGAAAATTTCCGCTTATCAACGCTGTGACATAATGGGTGCCGGATCAGGGATGCCCGAACACCCGACACTTCCCTGCGATCACTACAGCGCGATCCCATAACCTTCTATCCTGACATTTTCTCGTGAGGTTGACAAATCGGTCCTCCTATGAAAAGAATAGTCGAGAAGAGATCATTCATGGAGATGCGGACCTGTTCAGAATTTCCAGAGAGGCATGTGTGAGAATCGCCTATCTAGTGGCATCCAGCGATATTTCCGGTGGGCAGCGTGTCATTTTCCAGCAGGCGGAAGCCTTGGCCGATTTGGGATGTGACGTCACGCTGGTCTGTCCTGAACCGCAGCCGGACTGGTTCCCCCTTCGAAAGGCAAGGTGGGAGACGGCCCCATTCCACAGGTCAAAGGCCCTGGCCCGTACGGATATCCGTGTGGCAACCTTCTGGACCACGGTTGCTGCCGCGGTGGCCGATTTCAGCGGTCCGGTTTTCCATCTCTGTCAGGGGTATGAAGCAGACTTTTCATTTTACACGCCAAAGCGAAGGGATATTGAATCAGCCTATAGCGAGGCGACGCATAAACTCGCCGTCTCCCCCCACATGGCCAGACGTCTGGCGGCCGTGGGGTACACCCCTGTTACGTACGTGGGGCAGACATTTAGTCCTGAGGAATTTCCCCCCGATCCAATGAGACGTTTTGACCGGTTCCCGCCCAGAGTGCTTTTAATAGGGATCTTTGAGGCCGATGTCAAAGGGATACGCGAAACACTGGAGGCGCTCGCCGGGCTGCGCCGCTCCGGAATCATGTTCCATCTGCACCGGATCTCTACCTGGCCCATATCGCCGGAAGAAGCCGCCATTCTCATGCCGGACGCCTACCGCCTTCGCCTGACGCCTTCCGAGATGGGAGAAATGTACCACGCTTCCGATCTTTTTATCGGCCCTTCTCATCCGGAAGAAGGATTCGGCCTGCCTGTATTGGAAGCCCTTTCTTCGGGACTTCCCGCCATCCTTTCAGACACCCCCGCCCACCGGCACATCGCCCGTGACGTAGCCGAATACTACCCTGTCGGCGACGCCGAAGCCCTTGCTTGGATGCTCTCCCGCCTGCTGGCGGACGGTCCGCGGCGCGCCCGACTCTCGGCCATGGGCCCCATCGAGGCAGTACGGTTCCGCACCGGGGACGTGGCCGACAAGCTGGTGACGGTCTTCACCAAAGCACTGCTGCATGGCCATTGACGACCATCCGCTTTTTCCGTATACTCCCCCCATGACTTCCTCTCTCACCATCCTATGGCCGAAACTGGCTGCCCCGGATATTGCAGAGACCCGGTTCTCCTATGATTTCTGCCGCCGCCTGAGCCGTCAACTCTGTACAGGGTCCGGACAGGCCCGCCTGTGGGTGGAGTGCAGCAATGATGCCGCCATTGGAGACATCCTTCCACGGATTCAAGGGGATGTGGCCCTCCTTGTGACCCAGCCGGAAATCGTGGTGTCGGCATCCACAATAGAAATCCTGGAAAGATGCCTTGAAAAGGGCTATTGCGTGTGCGGTCCGGTGTACAATCAAACCCCCTTCCCCCATCAACAAGCGTCTCTCCCGGCGGCTTACGTTGACATTCAAACCTATTTGGAGGTGGCAGACATTCTGGCCCTCGACAATGGGCACAAGGCCATTGCCGTTGAATCCCTGGACCCTGCCTGCATCCTGTTCAGAACGCGCATATTGACTGAGATTCCTTCGCGGACCGTTTACGCTCAACTCTCAAATGTCATTCTGAACACTGGAAGCGACCCGATAGCAGTGGCCCCGGGCGCCCTGGTCCATTCCGGTTTCACAAAGGGATTTGAAACCGAGCGGATCGACCTGGTCGGCCTGGTTCCCGAAGGCGTGAAATGCATCCTCGACATCGGATGCGCAAAGGGGGGGTATGGGAAGGCGCTGAGACAGGAACGACCGGAGATCATTCTGACCGGCGTGGAACTGAACCCTATCCTGGCAGAGGCTGCTGTTGGGTATTATGATGAGATCATTAACTCCCCGATAGAAGAGGCAGGCATACGCGGTCCTTTTGACCTGATCAACTGCGGGGATCTCCTGGAACACCTCCAAGACCCCTGGGGGCTCCTGAAAACCCTCAGCAATCTCCTGAAAGACAACGGATACCTCATCCTCAGCATTCCCAACGCAGGGCACTGGTCCATGGTCAAGGCGCTCCTCAGGGGGGATTTTCAGTATGTTCCCTTAGGCCTGATATGTATCGGCCACCTGAGATGGTTCACCGAAACGTCCATTCGCGATGCCCTGCAACACGCGGGGTTTACCATCGAGGTCTTCCAAAGAGAGCAGATCCCGCCCACCCCTGAAGGCGAGCGCTTTATCCGAGAGATGTGTACCGGCGGCTATGGAGATGAGAGATCCCTCAGGACCAATGAGTTTATCATCAGGGCCGTCAAACGGATTGCTTAGCAGTGCCTGAACGAAAACCTCGTTCAGGCACAATTGAATATTCAAGAATTGAAAATTGATGGTCCCGTAAAAAGTCAGGAAATGTCATTTTTCGTCATTCCGGCGAAAGCCGGAATCCAGCATATTCAATCAGTTACAAAACCTCTGGACCCCGTTTTTCAACGGGGTGACGACTTTTTACGAATGCATCAAAATTGATAAAACAAAATTTACATTAAGGCTCAAGGCACTTTCTGAAGCTCGGGCAACGACGCGGGCAACCCGGTTCGTTTCTCTGGAAGCACATGCTTCCATTGGTTCTTCTGGATGATCCATGCATCCCGCAATGGGGCCTCGAAGGTCTTTTGATACGGGGATAGTTTCCATTGTACCGTGAGATCCACCAGCCCCCTGTCCTTGTCGACCGCAACCTCTTTTACCTTGAGGGAAACATACTGGATGTTCCCTGCATTATATATACGTTCCCTATATTCCTCAAATGGGAGGGACCCATTTTCCAGCTCCATCTCATAGGTGGCCTCATAGTCCTGGTCGATCAGCCTCTTGTTCCAGTATTCGGCAGCCAGCTGCTCAAGGGTCCCCCTGGGATCGCTCATCTCTTTCTGATTGTCACACCCGACCGCGGCCGTGAGGCATGCCATCATGCCGAAAACAAATAAAACGCTTCCTATCCTCCCCCTTGCCCCTCTCCATAATTTATCTGCACAGGAAGCCATTATTCCTTACCCTCCTGTTTTTTGCCGGTGCCACTGTTATAAAAAACCGAAATCCCGCCGGAGGTCTCTTTGCCCGCATAATTGATGGCGATATCTTTCAGCCCGTCCTTATTCAGGTCCATGCAATAGATACGGTAGATCTTCTGCAGCCCATTTTTCGGAAGACCGCTGGCCTCCATCTCATGCCACGTCCCGTCTTTCCACGAAAACACTCTCAGGCCCCCGTCTGCGGTTCCCGCAACCACCTCAAGGGCCCCGTCTCCGTCCAGATCACCTGTGCCAAGGGCGGTAAAGAGCCCATCAGGCAGCCCCTCGGATACCTCCACAAAGCCATCAGGCCTGCTCAAAAAGGCCTTGAGACCCAAAAAGCCCTCCTGGCCGATCCCGGAAATGGAGGCGACAAGGTCATCCTTTCCATCGTGATCCATATCCCCGAGGGCCAGCGCAAGGTAGTATACGTGCTGGGGCAGGCCTTCGGTGAAGGGGCTGAATCCTCCCTTGCCGTCGCCCAGCCAGACGATCCGATTGTTTTGCACGGCAAGAGACGCAGCAGCGATGTCCTGATTCCCGTCGCCGTTCACATCCCCTGTAAATATCTGATCGCCAAAGAGGAACACCAGGCCTCCCTCATCCTCGCCCTCGATGGGGCCGCATTGCCACGCCTCGTCCGACCGGTAGCAGGACCAGATACCCTTCGGCCTGGGACTATCCATGGAAAACTGGGCCTCGGAAAGGGCGGCGATGTCAGGAGCGCCGTCGTTGTTGAAATCAGCAGAAACCAGGGCCCTCGATAAAAATTGGCCGGCCGGAGGCACTCCCCCGGAAAAATCGACATATTTTCCCTGCCCCACCCCTTTGAGGACCCTCAGCCCCATCATGTGCATGGCGAGGGCAATATCGGGGATCCCATCCCCATCAAAATCCGAGACAACAATGGCCCCATAATCGAACCCGACATCAGAAGGGACCTCCAGCCGCGTTTCAGCCCATTCACCCTTCCCGTTTCCGTACCATGCAATCGGTCCGCTATATTTTTCCGACGCCTTTCTGGGGGGCGGCGCCACAATGTCCATGTGGCCGTCGCCGTTCATATCAAAGAACCAGATCCCTTCCCGCCACAGCCCGGTAGAAGGGAGTCCCCTGGACGCGTCCACAAAGCGCAGCGGCGTTTGCTGCTCCGGTTCAGGAACCCGGTCGCTGCTCCCCCTGTCGCATCCGGCCATCAGAAAGACGGCAATTATCAAAACCAGTTTCAAGACGTTTACCCGTATTGTCATCTGTTCAACCCGTATATCCATTTGAAGGTTTGATGGCGCCTGAATGCCGGAAAAACCGCAAGGGCGTCCGCTGCAATCCGGGGCATCCTTGTTCGGCTGCGGATCCTCCATTCTGCAGGGAGACGGGAGCATTGAAAAACCCAATTTCAAAAAAAGCGGGTCTGTATACTGATTAGACCCGCTTTTTTGTTTTCCCTTGAAAGCGACCCTGACCCCGCACATCAATCAGGGCGCTATCCTCATAAACCTACGTTACATTGTCCCCACTTCCTTGTCAACCCACAATGCCGACCAGTTGAGTCCTGCAGCGGGTGAGCTGGCCACATTCCAGACCCAGCAGGTCCACTCGATCGGAGCCCAGTTTGGCAAGCCTCTGACCAGCGGATTTGCCGCGGTAGCAGGCCATCTCAGCTGTGCACCGAGGATGTCGGGGTTACGGATGTCGATCCAGCCCGCTGCCGGGTAGGCGGCAAAGAACGCTGCCGGCAGCTCAAGCCGCATATTGATGATATTCATCTCGTTGGGCAGGTCGATGGCCCCTGAGAGGCTGAATTCATTGTTATCCCAGAACCTGACGTTCACAACGGCCGGGGCATGGTTTACGCTCTTGTAGATCATGACATAGCTTTCACCCGTGGCGTCGTGCAGGTACCATCGGGGGGTGAAGCGAATGAATGTCGGCGGCAATATGGCCATCGCACGCTCTCTCCAGTAACTGACCACATAGGCGTTCGGCGACATGACCTCCCAGGTACCGCCGGTCACGCCATTGATGGCCGAATCATCAAAATTGACCGCGTTGGGAAAACCGCCGGCAGAAGAGACAGAGACCTGATCTATAAGATATCCGCCGCCCGTAAAACCGCCTACTACATTGGCCAGTTCGTACATGGTGGCCAGGGTCCCTGCTGCCTGCCCGTTGGCCAGGTCGATGAACTGAACATAGGCCAGAAGGTTGTTGATCCCCGGGTTGCCCACCAGCGTGCTGACCTCGGTGGCGGTCATATATCCGGCATAGTGGTCATTGACGCCGTCGCCGTCGAGGTCGATCTCGAGGGCGGCCTGGCCGCCGGCACCCACGAAATTGGTGATCATATCCCGCAGGCTCATGGCATCCACATCACCCCTGGTGAAGACCCTTGTCCCGTCTCCCACATGCACCGATTGAGGGCTCCAGATAATCCAGGACAGGATGCCCCGTTGTGGTGTGGCCGCCAGGCCTGTACCGAACAGGGCTGCATTGGTCGATGTTTCCTGGTAGATAACGGCCGTATCCACGCCGCCCACCATGCCCACGATAAAGGGGACCCGGAAGGCATTCCCCTGGACAGGGTCTTCGACGCCGATCAGGGCGTTAGATGGACCTGCAAAAAACGTCAGCGCCATCAGAACTGAGACTGCTATAAAAAACTTTTTCATGCTCTTTTCCTCCTAGACTAAAATTAGATTCTTAAACGTGAACATTGGTTCTCCACTTGAAAGACGACCTTTCCTTTCTGCCTTTGCGCTATCACCTCCCTTTAATGTAGAAAATGTTGGTACGCACCTTACTTTGATCTTCGTCCTTTGTTTTTTAACCCGGATTATCTAATTAAAGAATTCCCTTTGTCAAGAAATTTCTCATACCTCCTGCATGGTCACCGGTCCCTTTTCGGCTTCCTGCTAAGTCATACCATATTTATTTTATTTTGTTTGGGCTTAATAGCATATCCGCATTGATCTGTCAAGCTTTTTTTCATCATATTGAGGCGAACCCGCCGAATCGACGTTCCATTTCGGCGCTATCCCGATGTTTACCAGAACGTTTACCCCTGGCCTCTCAACCACAAAGGAAAAAGGCCCGAGAAGGTCTCCCTCCCTCTCCACGTAGAGCTTCATGAAACCTGCGGAGAGGCTGGAGGACATGTTGATCTGATACACACCGCCGGGACCGCTTCTCTCCGTCACCATCTCCGAGCCGGCGGCAGCATCCCAGGGGCTGAGCATTATGTTCAGGCCGGGGATCCCTTCGTCTTCATCCAAAAGGCCGTTATGGTTACGGTCCTCATAGACGGTCCCCACCACAAAAAATCTCTGAAATCTATCCTCCCAAAAGGGCTCTGCAAAATCCGCAACCACCGCATAGGTGACGGATCGGTCATCGACAGGGAACCGGGGAACCGTCTCAACGCTGATGCCCACCTCGGTCACAAACGGGTTAAAGATATTTCTCTCGACGTCGGATGCCGGGTTCACATCGTATTGAAGTATCCGCTCATAGAGGCGGCGGGCGATATCAAAGGCCCCGTCCCCCTGCTCGCCAACCACTACCGTCGATATCATGCCCAGACTTTCACCCACATAGGCCGGGTCGTAGCCCGTGAGCGCAACCCTGTCGAAAGGGGTCAAACCATCCGGCGAGACCGTGTCAAAATAGGACTGATCGACCATATCACGATAATGGGCAGCGGCTGTCCCATGGAGTTTTTCATTCCAGGCTAGTGGGGCAAGGGGCTTCATTAAGGCCCATTCCAGATTCCCATAGGCCTCTGCAGCGCCGGCCGCATCAATCCCGGCATTTTGAAGGGCCAGACCCGGATCATTCCTGGCCGTGTTGAGCATCGCGACCAAGGCGCGTTCAACAGCCTCGGTGTCGACAACGGGCTTTGCAAAGTCGAGGGTTGCCACATAGGCATTCACGGTTGAGTCCCCGATGGTGAACCGGCCGCTCCCCAAAACAATGCCTGCTTCGGTCCTCTCGGGATTGAGGATGTTACGCACCGCTGTCGTCTCAGGACCCAATTCAGCGCGGAAGAGGGATTCAAAAATGATCCCGGCGGCCTCTGCAGGGGCCATCAAGTTTTGAAAAGCAACCTTGCCCAAGGCCTCTCCGCACCCGGCCGCCACATAGCCGCGCGCTCTGATTCGATCGGCATAAGTTCGGCCGTCAAGTGAGTCGTGCGAGTAATAGACGTTGGCAATCATCTCCGCGGTATGGTCCAGGGCAGCGGCATAGAGCTTTTCGTCAAACTTTAAGGGGGCAAGGCCGTTTATCAACACATCGGTCAGCTGGGGCAGGTCGTGGAGGACCGTCTCGCGGGCCATGCCTAACGCCTCTGCCATACCGAGCGGATCCTTTCTCGCCTCGTTGATCAGCTCAAGAAGAAAGACCTCACCCTCGGAAGGTGCAAACTCCTCTGAATACCCCTTTTGATAGGCACCTAAATAAAGGGGCAGGCAAAAAAGCAATATTTTGATTATCCTAGCCATCGACGTATAAAAATGCAAATGTCATGCCATTCTTGACAGGTTTGGAATAATGGAATGATGGAATATTGGAAGGGTGGAATATCGGGTAATAGGTGGAAGGCATTTTTAGAAAATGGATACGTTCCCTATTCAGACCCAACATTCCATTCTTCCATCATTCCACTGTTCCAACTTAGGACGAGGCCTTTAATCGGCCACAGCGATTGGTCATATCGAGCCACGTGCGGCTAAATTTAGCCATCCCCCTACCACCGCTTTCTCAGCATCACCTCCGCGGTAAAAGGTTTGCCGGATATGGTGCTGTATGTGCCCGCGGTCTCGTAATGGTTGTTTGTCAGGTTTCTGATGGAAATCTGGACATCCAGTCCGGGGAAAATGATATCGCGGACCGTTGTCGCCATGTCCAAGGTCCAGGCCCCGGGAATATCTTTAAAGGTATCGGCCCTCGGATACATCAGTTGCGTTGATGAATGATAGCCGAGCCGCGCAAAAAGGGTCACCCTTTCGTGCGGTCTCCAGGTTCCCGTCAGGTTGAACAGCCGCTTTGGGCCGGTGTCGTAAGGAAAATTCAGATCCTCATAATGGGGATCAGGATCCCAGTACTTGACGTAACGATAGGTTTCATCAGGACCACTGTTGTTTAGAAGGGTCAGATTCGCGGAAAGCTCCAGATCTCTGAGGGGAGAAAAACGGCCGCTCAGCTCAATCCCATAGATCTTCTGATGGTTCGGCTTTGAAAGGCCTGCATAAGGGTCTTCCATCAGGTGGTTCTCTATCTTGCTGGCAAAACCGCTCACATTCAGTTCTCCCTTTTCAAAAGGTTTCCACCCGATCTGTAAGTTTAACGTCTCTATCTCCTCGAGTTCCGGTGTTTCATCCTTCAAGAGCTGCCTCGCAAAGGGGGTCCGATAGGCGGTCCCGTATAACGCCTTGAACATCCATTCCGACCGGGGCGTCCAGACAACCCCGGCATTATAGCTGAGTGCATCCTGATACTGGAGATGATCATCGTTTCTTAAACCCAGAGAAAAATCAAAATCTCCCATCTTGTGTGTGTACTGCCCGAATGCGGACCAGAGGCTGTCATCATAATCCTCGAGGGCGTAGAGCGGCAAAAAGGTGGTTTCCTCCTGTGCAACATAATCGGGGAAGTAGCTCTCCCAGACCGGAGCGTTTTTTACATCCGTATTCCTGTAGGCGACCCCTCCGGTGAGCACGCCCTTTCCGGCAAAAAAGGAACGGTCATAAATCAGCTCTCCGTAAAAGCGCTTCTCCTCCTGTTCCAGGGTACGGTCTATAATCTCATATTCGACATTCATCCAGTTGTAGTAACCGGCAAAGCGCAGGCCCGAAGTAGGGCCCAGACTCCTTTTTGCCTCCAATTTGATAAACCCGAACGGCCCGCTCCTGCTCTCGGGCCAGGTGAGGTCCTCCGATCCGCTGCTCTCCTCAGGGCCGCTGATGGCGTACGGCCTTTTGTAATCGGACACAAGACCCGACAGGGTAAACCAGTCCTTAAAGGAAAAATTTCCTGATGCCTCCAAATAACGGGACCGCCCGGGCTGTTCCTCTCCAAACCGGTCCGCATAGGGATAGGCGGCCTTGCCGTCTCCCCAGAATCTCACGATATTGCACAGGGTATCGTCTTCCTCTATGGACCGGCCGCTCAAAGAGAGAAATCCATCCCACTCCCCGCCGTCCCGTCCCATGTTCATATAGAGGGCCCCATGATCTCCCGGCCCTCCGTAAAGGGCGCCGGCTTCTACCCCATCCAGATCCTTTCCGGTCATCGGAACGACGTTCACGATACCTGCAAACGCGTCCGGCCCCCAGAGGACCGACCCGGGACCCCGGACGATTTCCATCCGCTTTACAGGGGCCAGTGAAAGCTCATAATCAAGGGGTTGCAGGGTCTTGGTGACATCCGACCCCATGGGGACCAGATTATCATAGAGCAGCAGAGTAGAATTGGGAATTCCTCTAAGATAAGACTGCGAGCCCCACTCCTCCCGGGCCATGTAGAAGCCCGGCGCCATCTCCAACGCCTGACTCAGCGTTTTTACCCCCTGTTGCCAAAGATCCTTTCGAGTGATCACCTGGGCCACGGCCGGCGCCTGCCATGCGCCTTCCTCCCGCCTCGAAGCGATGGAAAGCACTTCGATATCCTCGCCCACAAACATGAGAACCGTATCATTCTCCGCTGAAACCGCCTCACCCGATGCAGCCGTGAGCGGCACGCCCCACCCAAAAAGGGCAATGAGCGTCAGAACAAGGAGTGGGGCGACTTTATGCTTCACGATCCACCCTTCGCAAAAGGACCCTGAACTTGGCCCGGGTGATCCCCAACAGACCCGCCGCGGCCGTCTGGTTGTTGCCTGACGCCTTGAGGGCCTTTTTTGCAAGATCCGAAACGATCCTGTCGAGCGATACGCCCTCTGCGGGGAGGGGCAATTCAATCTCCCCATTGCCGGTTGTCTGCGCCTTGCTGAGAAACGAGAGGGTCTGAGCGGTAATCGGGTTGTCCCCCGCCAGGATGACGGCCCGCTCCACCACGTTGGCCAGCTCTCTCACATTTCCGGGCCACGGGTATTCCATCAATACCCTCATGGCCCCGCCGGTCATCTGGACGTTCGGCCTGCAACCGAGGCGCGAGAGAAAATGCCGGGCAAGAAGCGGCACATCATCCCGACGATCCCTCAAGGGAGGCGGCGTTATGGGGAACACGTTGATTCGAAAGAGGAGGTCCTGTCGAAACTCCCCGGTTTCCACAAGCCCCTCCAGGTCCCGGTTGGTGGCGCAGATGACCCTCACGTCAACCGGAATCTCCTCATTGCCGCCCACCCGCTGAATCTTCTTTTCCTGAAGCGCCCTCAAGAGCTTCGCCTGGGCCTCGAGGGAGAGGTCCCCGATCTCGTCCAAAAAGAGCGTGCCCCCCGAGGCATACTCGAATTTGCCCATCACCCGTCGATGGGCCCCTGTAAACGACCCCTTTTCATGGCCGAACAGCTCGGATTCGATCAGATTCGATGAAATGGCGGCGCAGTTGACGGGCACGAATCGGTTCTTGCTGCGGGGGCTCGCATAGTGAATGTAACTCGCCAGAAGCTCCTTTCCGGTCCCTGACTCCCCATGAATCAGGACCGCGGAGTCGCTCCTCGAGACCTTTAGCGCGAGGTCCATGACCCGGCGCATCGACGTGGACGTGTAGACAATCTCCTCGCTCCCGGCAGCCCTCTGTAGTTCCTGTCGCAGGTCTTTGTTCTCGGCCATGATCCTGGAGATGTTGAACGTCCGCTCAACCGTCAGGAAGATGCGATCCTCATCAAAGGGCTTGGTGATATAATCGGCAGCCCCCTTCCGCATGGCCTCCACCGCGGACTCGACCGTTGCAAAGGCGGTAATGAATACCACCGGACAGGGCAGATCCATTTTCATGATCTTTTCGAGCAACTCCGTGCCGTTCATCCGGGGCATCTTGATGTCGGTGATGATCATGTCAAAGGGCGTGGACTGAACCATCTCCAATGCCTCCAACCCGTCCCCGGCCTGGTCCACCCGGTGCCCCTTCCTTGCGAGCATGATCGACAACAGGTGCCGCATCCGCTCTTCATCATCTACCACAAGAATATGGGCCATACAGCAGTTCCTTTTGAAAAGTGACTAACGCGGCATAACCGCACACAAAAATTCTCACACAAAGGCACAAAGACACAAAGAAAAGCCTTTTTACTGTGGGTTGACCAATAAGCAGCTCACTTGTCCGCAAGCCTTATGCATAGAACCTCAATCCCTCAATTCGCATGATATTTGGTTTCTCTCTGTGGCTCTGTGGCTCTGTGTGAGACGTGTCTTTATATCAAGATGCAGGGAGGGGGATTTCGATGCGGAAAGAGGCCCCTCCCCCGTCCCGGTTTTGCGCGGTGACCGACCCCTTGTGAACGCTGACCACCTGGTAGGCATAGGCCAGTCCCAGACCGGTCCCCTTTGACCGTGTGGTATAAAACGGATCGAAGATCCTGTGGATATCGGCCTTGTCAATCCCGCTCCCCTGGTCTTCAATCTCGACTCGAACCGCGTTGTCTTCCCTCACAGCCGACACCCAAATCTCGCCCTTGTCGCCATTTGCCTCGAATGCGTTTTTCAGGATATTGGCAACGGCCCTTGCAAACATGTCGGGGTCCATCCTATCGTGGCCCAGGCCCGGTTCGATACGGGAATGTATCGCTACCCCGGCCCCCGTCTTCTGTATCTCGAATCTTTCTACCGTCTCCCTGAGCAGGCCGCTCACGTCCACCTGGCGAAAACAGGGCCGACCCGGCCTGGCAAAGGCCAGGAAGTCTTCAATCATCGTGTTGAGCCGTCGGATCTCGTCTTCCATATAGTAGATCACCGTGTCGTTTTTGGAGAGATCAGCATCGCTCTTGAGGACGTCCAGGGAGCTTTTGATAATGCTCAACGGATTCTTGACCTCATGGGCAATCATCAGGGAGAACTTCCCAACTTCGGCCAAGGCGTTCTGGTGAATGATCTCCTGATAGGCGCTTTCGAGCTCATCCCGGCTGGATTTGAGCGAGTCGAGCATGGAATTAAAGGCCACAGACAGGTCCCTTGTCTCGGGAAGCCCCCCGGTTTGGGCCCGCAACGCCAAGTCCCCACGGGCCACCTCCCGCGCCACCTGGGCAAGTTGCGTCACCGGCCGTACCATCGAACGGGAAATAAAATAGAAAATCAGCCCGGCCAGACAGGTCAACCCGGCGGAAAACCAGATGAACCGTTTCCCCATAACCGTCAGGATCTGCTCGATGTAGACGGTGCTATAGGTAATTTGAACCATTCCGATAACGTTCGTCCCCCGACCGGGAAGCGAAGATGAGTCGAACATCTCCTCGTACGATTCCGACCCTGAGAGCAGGACCGGCTCCTCCACGGTAAATTGCGGGCCTGGAACATCTTTTGATAAGGCAATGAGTTCCCGCTTGTCTTTGTCTGAAATGATGACCCTCGCCACGTCGTCCTCGGTCATCAGGTTGGCGGCGAGTTTTTTCAGCATCCCCTTGTTATCGATTAGCACGCCCAATTCTGCATTGAGCGCAAGATACTTTGCCAAAAAGGAGATCCGTTTTTCGAACCGCTCCTGAATAAACTGGCGGGAGATACTGATGCCTGCGTAGCCGAGGGCAAACGTGGTAGCGGTGATGAGCGCAAACACAGACAATAAGAGCCTTAGATGTATGCCTATTTTCTTCAATGAGTCAGCCTTCTTGAGAGTCCAATCTTCTCAAGGATCGGTCCTCAGCCTCTGCAATAATCCCTCAATTCCTCAATCAAAATCCTTTATGGACCCAATTCAAGCGGAGGCGGATACCCGTCAGGGGGCCTGTGTCCAAGCTTCTCGGCAACTGTCTCGTTGACCCACACGTGAAAAACGGGCGGCGTGTCCCGGCAGTCTTCTCCCGCCAGTATCCTCAGGGCGTTGTGAGCGCACTGTTGTCCAAGCTCATTATAATCGAACACAAAGGCCAAGGCGGCGCCCGCCTCATAAAAAAAACGGTTGTACCCCACCACCGGCACCTTTCTCAGGAAAGCCTTCTTTATCAAATACTTAACAATGCTCTCCGATATGATGGTGCGATCGGGGATGAGCCACAGGGCGTCCAGATGGTTCCATTGGCGCTCCAACGCCGAAGGGATATCCTTTTTTGACGAGACGCTTATGGGAACGACCGTAAGGTCCAGGACGGAAGCAGCTACCGTTGCCTTATGAAGAAACTCGGCGTTGTGTTCAGGATCATAAAGAAGTCCCACCCGTCCGGCAGACGGAAACCCCCGGCGGATCATCTCAATCTGGGTCTTAACAGGAATATTCAGGGGAATTCCGCATCTCCTCTCTCTTTCATTGATTACCTTTTCGGGGTTCAGAACCATACAGTATGTTCTTGACGCATCTGTTTTCCCGATCCCTTTCCAAAGGTATTGGGCAGCCTCTGGGCCCACGGCTACAAAAAGGGCAAATTCCTTCACGCCTTCCCCCGCGAATCGCTCGACGCGCTCCTTTTCATCCAACTTCTCAAGATTGAAGACCTGGGTTTTGACGTCAGACGTATCGGCAAGGCCAGCTTCGAGCCCTTCAACAGCCTCCAGATAGGGACTGATATGCCTGGATACGACGATGGCTACCCTGACTGACGAAGATGGGTTGGCGTAGGCGGGGGGCAACCCAAACAAAATCAGACACGAAACCGTTAGAAGCAGCCCGGATCCACACATCTTAAGCGCCAGAAAAGCAAAGCAGTTGACCCAATTCATTATCGGTTCCGGGCTGATTTCATTTCTTCACCCGCCCCCTTTCCACCCCTGAGACAGCCAGGCCGCTAAAGGTGCCTCCAGCCCTTTCAAAATATGGCAGAGAATACGGGGGCTTTTTCTCCAAAGCCACATCAAAAGAAGTAAAGCGCAACGAGCCAACGCTCTCTGAGGGCTTAACCTTTGTGGAAAGGCAGCTATACGCAACATCATAGGTTTTGCGGCATGATATTCCCCACATTTCCCGTTTTTGAATGGTGTAAGACTGACAATACTGCATCAATCAAGGTGGGTATGGAACAAATTTCAAAAATCCATTTTCGAACCGGTTGGACAGTGCCGTTTCAGAATCGGCTGCCAACGGTCTGCCTCCACTTAAACCCCGCCGGTCAGCTTGCGTTTCATTCTTCTGAACCGGTCCAGCCACAGCCATCCCCTGGAGGAAAGTATCTCCTGAAGCCGTCTCTGGTTCTCCTCATCTTTCCTTCTCAATTCCGTTATCAGGGTCTCGGCCCTTTGCAGTCTCTTTTCGTCGTCATTGAGGAGAGTTTCACCATGTTCATATCGGCTGTTTAATTTTACGCCCTTCCGGCCGCGCCTGAGTTCATCCAGAAAGTCGCTGTTCAACAGGTTTGTCCAAATTTTCCCTGTCAAGAAAGGGGTCACCCGGTCGAAAATTTCCGCCTGGGCCTGAGCAAAGGCGTATTTCTTGTGGTGTGCGGCGTCCGTGGTTTCTGAGTCATAAAACCGGTATTCGGCGGTTATTTTGTCGATGTGATGAAAGCGGAAATGCCGCGAGGCCCTGATCCAAAAATCCCAGTCCTCAAACAGGTCCAGCCGGTGATCAAAGCCTTCCACCTTCTGAAGGACATCCCGATGAAACAAAACGCTCATAATGGGGATATAGTTTTGAAAGAGCAATCGCTCCGGGTCGAAGTCGATGTCATGGTCGACGACCCTTCTGGCGCAGTTTTCAGGGTATTCCGGAGGTCCGTTAAAATAAGCGCTCAGCACGCTTGTATAGGCGATGTGTTCTCTATCGGATTGAAGTCGGCGGACAAGCGTCTCAATATGGTCCGGATAAAGCAGATCATCGTCATCCAAAAAATTGAGGTAAAGGCCCTTTGCGGCATACAGCCCCGCGTTGGCCGCAGCCGCCCTTCCCTTGCACGTTTCATGGGCGATATAATGGGCCGGGATACCCCCGGCCACCGTATTTACCACGTCCCTTACATCCTCTCCCCCGTCGTTGACCACCACGATCTCCAGATTGGCATAGGTCTGTTCGGCAATAGATTTAAGGGCGTTCGCCAGGAGGACCGGGCGATCCTTGGTTCGAACAATCACCGAAACCAGAGGCCCTCCCTCCCCCGGGCCCGGCAGGAGTCTTGCCGCCTGCTGAAGAGGGATCCCATAAGGCCCGATTTTTCGGATGATGTCCGCCCCCCATACGGAGAACCCCTCGGCATACGTCACGTCCTCCCCCAGCGTCAGGCTTCTGTATCGATCCAGGGCAAGACTGATCTCGCCGTATGGCCGTTCTCTGAGCTGGCTCACATAGGCGTCTATTGCCCGGCGCTTTTGCTGCGACACGCCGGTGATGTCCACCAGGCGGTTGACCCGGACAGGCTGGCCGATTTCACAAAAAGCCACATCAAGGTCGGGCGTATAGCTGTGAAGGGCGTCGCAGAGCAGAAAGCATGCCGCCCGATGATCCGGATGAAACTCCAGCGGAGAGGGCGCATAGACGATCCGGGGTCGGAAATCTTCAAGCAGATCGATCATCCGCCGCAACGCCCCCCGGGAACCGGCCAGGGACCTGTCGCCGTAGGGCCAGAATTCCAGGTCAATTATGCCGAGGCGGGTGCAGGCCTCCTTCGCCTCATTCTGCCGCAGGGTAATGTATTCATCCTTCTCATATTTTCCCGAACTGTCGCCTTGGTCCCCATTGGTGAGAAAAACGACCTTCACAGGATCACCGGCCGTTGCATGGAGGGCCAACGTACCTCCGCACCCGAAGGTCTCGTCATCGGGATGGGGGGCCAGGACCAGGACCTTCCTCCCCGTCGGATCGGTAGAATGAAACGGAATCAATGCATCTTCTGTGAGCATTCTCATCAACCTTTTCAGAATAGGATATTCCGGACCCTCTGTGAAATCTGCGGACTAAAAAAGATCACTGTCCCCCCGGGTATAATAGAAATGATCCGCAAGTCTCTTTGTCACTGCAGTGTCATCCAACATCGGGTTCCGGAATGTCCGGTAACAGAGGGTCAGACCGTCCGGCTCCGGTACGGCTTCGAAACCGATCGATTGAAGATGGTCGCACCACCACTTCGGATTTCGGGAAAACCAGGCCTCGACGGTCTCCATAGGCTCAGGATAGGCCGTCAGAACGTGCCGCAAGAGCAAGGAGACGGATTCGAGAAAACGGCTGGCGAATAGGGCATCGCCCCAGATAAGTCTTGCGCCCCTTGCCTCGAATACACTCCACCCCACCAGGGTCCCCCTCTTCCGTACGGCGAAGATTCGGTAGCGCTTATCAGGGCAGTCCACATATCGCCATTGAAGGTAGGCGGCATCCCTTTTGACCAGGAACTCATAGGTGGGGCTGACCCGGGCAAAGAAATCATCCCATTCAGGGCCGATCGAATGGACCTCCTCCACCCTTAATCCGGAGAAGATCGTCTTGAGAAAACCGGGCCGTTCATTTGCCTCTGAAGAAAGCCCTTTTTTCCACAAAACAACCGGAGCTCCAAACCGGTAACCGAGATAGCGGTCACCCAACTTCTTGATGGTTGCGGTGTTGAAACCAAAGGCAAAAGGAACCGCTCCCTCAAGAAATTTTGCATAATAATAGAACGTGGTCCTGGCCAGGAGCCCCGTCTTCCCCAGTCCGATCCGTCTCACCCGGGGATGGGTAAACGTATCCCCCGCATGGACCGTCAAAAAAGACCGGGGGAATCCATCCCCCTCCAGGGTGGAACAGAAGGGGAGAGGATATCCTGCATATTGAGACACAATCTCCCCTTCCGGGGAAACACCCACGCATATCCTGTGAGATCCATAGGGATTGTCTCTGAATTTCCAGTACCAGTGATCAAGAGTTCGCTCTGTCTTGAATGTCTCATTGAACAGGGGGAGAATCGTATGTTCATCCCCTTCCGCATATGGACGGATAGAAAACGGGTCCTTCTTGCCCGCAAAAATCTCGTAGCCGAATCGGCCGCTCTCATACCAGGAGGCCTGTTTTCGCCACCCCTCAAGAAAAAAATGCAGCTTGTCTTCCGCATCCGGATCGTCAAGAACAGAGACAATCTCATCGATCCGGGTTTCTAACCGGTTCACGGCGATCTCGCATGTAGGCAACACCCGCCTGCCCAGCGCATCGTTTTCCATGACCCGAAATCCGTGTTCTGAAAGGGCGGCATAGATATCCCGGGCCATGTGCACCGCGGTTTCAGACTGGATCGTTTGATCGTAACAGACCTCGTCACCGATGACGATCAGGCCCTTCTCTTTTAACAGATACCGTGCCTTTCGCATCGCCTCATGGAGCGGATGAAGATACTGCAGGCTCTCCTGAAAGAAGAGCGCATCATACATCCCTTCCTCAAATACGGCGGCATCGGTATCAAAATAATCGAGGACCCTGTAATCCGCACCCAGGGTTCCGTATCGTCGAACGGCATATTCGATGAGTTCGGGAGAAGGGGCGATAGCGGTTACATCGAACCCCCTGGAGCTCAAGAGATGGGCGGAAAGCCCCAATCCGCAGCCCACGTCCAGGATCCTGGCAGGCGGTTCGGGCAGGCAGGAGACCAGCCGATCGAACATATTCTCCAATGCCTCTTCAACAGAGATCATCTCCGGGGTCTCCTCGGGCCAAAGCCCGAAATGGAGATGGTCGCTGTCGGAGATCAACCGGTAATAGTTGAACGGGGCCGGAAGATTAAAGATGAGGGGATCGTTTTTCATGGTCTTGAGATACCGCTGTCGACGAACCAGGATACGGTAAGAAATCGTTTACCAAACCCTGCAGGACTTCCCAAACGCCCAAAATACTGCCCGGGAGCCATAAGATTCCACTGCTTCTGAGGAAACACCATCCGCGGGCCCTTTCCAAAACGACCTGCTGACGGAACAAAGTTGGGGTGGGGGCTCACCTCAAAAAGCCATTTCTTCTGCAGGGATGGCGGCACATTCAGGACAAAGGGCGCTGTGAAGTTTGGTGGCGGAACCCCCTTGCTCCGGCCCCTCAAGCCCAGGCCCAAACGACCGGCCGTCTTCCCTGCGCAACGGCTGAAACCGGAGGCATGCTTCTCCAGCAATCTCGCACGAGATCGGACCATCATCTGTTGTTTCCACGCCCGATCTTCCCCGCACTGGTCCACATAGTGCACCACCTTGGCCCTGGGTTCCACCAAAAGGAGATACCCCCTCTTTCTCAGGCGGACAAACAGGTCAGTGTCCTCAAAATAGAGAAAGAACCCGGGATCGAACAGACCTCCGGCCCGGATCACGGCCTCTCTCTTCAAGAGGACATGGCCGCCGGAAAGGTTGCTTACCCGGACGGGGTGTCGAGATTGCCAGACCCTGATACACGAATATCGCCAGGCAGCGCTCAGGAATCTGTTTATGGGCGCCTGAGGATTTAGTGAACTAAAAGCCTCCTGAAATTCAAACAGCGCTGTGGGAATAGACCGAGGGAGATAGAAATTGAGCGCATCATCCCAGAAGATCTGTGGGGAGACGGCCCCGACACGAGGGGAAGAAGAAAGGAGCTGTTGAAGATGGCGCAGACAGCCCGGCAGGAGTCTGGCATCCGGATTGAGGAGGAGAACCTGGTCTCCTTCAAACTGTTCAAAGGCCAGGTTGCAGGCACGGCCAAAACCGATATTCTCAGGACTCGCCAGCAGGACGACTCCCGGAGGAAGACATCGTTGTAATTTCTCTGCCTCCTCCCTGTCCTCGCTGTTGTCCACCACCACCACTCGAACCGGACCCATGGATTCGGCGTCCAGGACCGATTGAACCGCCTGCTGCGTCAGGTCTGAACTCTTATAATTGACGGTAATAGCGAGTGTTCTCACATCTCAGATGCTGGGGCCTGGAAACCGCCAGAGGTGTTTCATCCAAACCATGCCGACTTCCGGACGGTCGCTCTCGATCTGGAACGGTTCGCTGTTTAATTCGTGTATGACCGTCATGGCATGTTCATCCCCCACCCTCGCCCTGGCCCGGTATATCCCTCCCACCACCGGGATGGACGGGATCACCAGTTCGATAATTCTCTCCCCGGTGAACTCAACCGGCCGCAGACCGCAAAGCTTGGTGGTGGTTGCAAAAATCCGCTGACCCTCCATCGTCTCAAATCCGATGCTCACATGTCCTCTTATGGGTGGGCCGATGCAACGGGTCCGCACCTGAAATATCAGGGCTTGAAACTGCTCGATCTGTTCGAATGGCTTGCCTTCATCGTCCAGGAGCCTTATCTCTTCGATCACCACGTCCGGCCTTGAGGCGCTTTCCCGAGGGCCCCCGTTAACCGGTGGAGGGTGCATTTCCCCGGTATCCTCCATGTACGCGAGATATTCGGAAACCACATGAGATGTCTTGCCATAGCCGCGGACCCGTCCGTTATACAGCCAGATACTGTCGGCACACAATTCATTTACCAGATACATGCTGTGGCTGCAGAAAATGATGGTCTTATTGCTCTTCCTGAATGTTGCCATCCGGTCAACGCACTTCTGCTGAAATCTCTGGTCCCCCACGGCCAGGGCCTCATCAACGATCAGGATCTCAGGATCGACACTCGTTGCAATGGAAAACCCCAGCCGGAGATACATTCCCGATGAATATGTCTTCACAGGCCGGTCAATGACGTCTCCCAATTCGGAAAACTCGATAATCGCGTCTTCTTTTTCCCTGATTTCCCTCTCTTCCAGCCCTAACAGGGCGGCATTCAGGTAGATGTTTTGTCGCCCGCTGAATTCCGGATGAAAGCCGGAACCCAGCTCCAGGAGGGCCGCCAGTCTGCCCCTGCGCGTAAGTTTTCCCGAAGTGGGTCTTACCGTGCCGGCCAGTATCTTCAGCAGGGTCGACTTGCCGGCGCCGTTCTCACCGATGATCCCTAACGTACCGCCCGGGACTACCTGAAAAGAAACATCGGTTAACGCTGCAACAAGGTCATGGCAGGCCCGACGACGAAGGGCTTCTTTGAGACGGTCAAAAGGCTTCCGGTAGACCCTGTACTCCTTTGTCAGATGTTGCGCATCCACCGCCGCCGATATCTTTTCCATCTCCCTACAAGACATCCGCAAAGGCATACTTGGAACGTTCGAAAAAAAGGATGGCGCCCCCCAGCAGAATGGCGCCCAGTCCGATAGCGTATCCGAGCATCGCCCACGAAAAGGTGCCCTGCAATAACACCTGGTGGTAGAGTTCGATAAACGGATACATCGGATTGAATTTGATCAGCCATCGATATCCTTGCGGGACCATGCCGAGGGGATAGATGATCGGCGTCAAAAAGAACCACAATGAAATGACAATCCCAATGAACTGCTTGATATCCCTTAAAAAGACGGTCAGGCTCGATATCAGAATAACCAGGCCGAGGGTAAATGCCATGTGCACGGCGATCACCACCGGAAGCCAGAGCCACCCCACATGGGCGTACCCCTTCAGGACCAGATACCCCAGATACATGACAAATCCGAGACCATTTAGAAAAAAAGGCACGATGACGCCTGTCAGCGGGAGGAGTTCTAAAGGAAAGGATATCTTGGTAATCAGATTGGCCCTTCCCAGAAAAAGATCCGTGGAACCGTTAAGCGCCTCTGAAAAGGCCAGCCACGGCAGCATCCCGGCCAGAAAGAAGACCGCGAAGCTGTCGGTACCGGTTTCCATCGGTTTCAGGCGGATCTGCAGCACCACTGAAAACACAAAGATATATATTAAGAGATTGGCCAGCGGGGTCAGCAGGCTCCAGACAAAGCCGCCGATGGACCCCGCAAAACGTCCGCGGATCTCGTTGCTCACGAATCCCCAGAAAAGCGTCCGGAACCGAACCGGGACCTTCAGCCAGCGTCCGATGAGAGAAAGAAGGGTCATGAACGAAATTGGAATGACGGAATAGGCAAATATTGGAATAATGGAATGGTGGAATGGTGGAATGATGCAATAATGGGGCGACGCAGTGATGGCATCGGTGTTTGGGTCATTGGAGGAAGTTGTCCTCCCAAACGTCTTCCTTTTGCTTTTTCTGCAGCGATTGGATCAATTTAAGCAATTCATTCTCAACTTTATAGTGGAGGCTGTCTAATCGCTCGTATTCATCGTCTGTGATTTGGCCTGCTTGTTTGAAACTCTCATAGCAGGAGTTGAACTCTCCACACGAACCAAGGGCAATGTTCGGTTGATTCAAATACTCTTTCAGACTCCTCCGACAGTACCCTTCCGAGATATTCCATCATTCCATCCTTCCGTCCTTAACTCATTTTGGAAAAAACCGCTTCACGACATTTCTTGCTTTCTGCTTGAATTCCTCCGTCACCGCATCAACATCATCCAGATTGGCAACGACCCTGGGCGTCAGCAGGACGATAAGCTCAATTTTTTCCGTCGCTTTCGTGTTTAGCCCGGCCAGATACCGGACCACCGGGATGTCGATCAGACACGGCACGCCGCTGACATTGTCGGACTCCCTATCCTTGATCAGGCCTCCGATCGCTATGGTCTGACCGTGTCTTACGGTCAGCGTCGTCGTGACGATCCGCTTGAAAAAAGAGGGGTAATTCTGGCCCGCCACATTCACATCCTTGTCCAAATCGCTGACCTCCTCATTGATGTCCATGGTGACCAGGCCCCGATCGTTGATGTGGGGAGTGACGGAGAGAATCACGCCCGTGTCCCGATACTCGATGGCGGTCTCGGATATGGTTGAACCGGACGATACAAAGGTCTGTCCACTTGCCACCGGGATCTCTCTGGAGACATCGATCTTTGCCTCTTTGTTGTCGGATGCCAGAACATGGGGAGAGGAGATAACATTCACGAGGCCCTTTGAGGCGAGGGCGCTGAGTTCGGCATACCATTCGTCGGTCACACCGATGGAATACTTGAGGCCGGCCCTTCCTATTCGAGCCATGAAGCTTGCCGCACCTGCGGCAGCGCCTTTTCCAAGGGCCCACTCCATGCCCAACTCGCGGCTCGACGAATGGGTGATCTCCGCGATGGTGGCCTCGATCAGCACCTGCCTCGGCAGGACATCGATCGTTTGCAGGATATTTTCAATGATCCGATAATCAGAAGGGACGGCCTCGATGATGAGGGCATTCCGTCTCTCATCAGGGGTGATATTCACCTCTCCCATCAAGGTGCCGGCCCCGGGGGCCTCGCCTTCTACAGTTACAGGGGCCTTCTCGGCAGGCGCTTCGGCCCTGGATTTGGCAGCGGTCTCTTCTGCTTTTTTTTCTGCCACACGCTCCCGGGAAAAGGGATTCTTGGAAACGGCGCCAGACCCCGCGGTCTTGCTCTCCTTTGATTTCTTCTTAGACGATTTTTTATTGAACACTCGGTCCAGAAGATCGGCCAGGTTTTCCGCCTCTCCGTTCTTGACAAAATAGACATAGACCTTGGGCGCCACCTCCCTGTCGATCACGTCGATTTGACGGAGAATTTCCTCCACCTTGCTAAATACAATGGGGCTGGTGCTCACGACAAAGAGGGTATTCAGCTGAGTGATGGGGATAAATTTGACAAAGACGTTGCTGACCTCTCCATAAGAGGAGGTAAAATCGGTAAGGGTTTTGGACACCTCTTCAACATCGAGATATTTGACCGGGTAAACCTTGTAGGAGACCTTTTCGAGCATATTGATGTCAAAGGTCTGCACCAGTCTCAATATCTTCAGAATATTGGTCCCCTTGTCCACCACCATAAGGGTATTTGAGGCGGTGTCGGAGACGATGGTCCCCCCGTCGGATACAAAGGGGGTCAACAGCTTCACCATCTCCTGGGCAGCTATGAACTGGAGGGGAATGATCTGAATGATGACCTTGTCCATGGGCGGGGTGTCTTCGTCCTGATCCGAGAGGCGCATCTCGATCGGCATCCGCGTGCTGTCCTTCAACTGGACAATTCGGTACAGGCTCCCCTCTTTGATGGCGGTGAGACCGTTGACCTCCAATATCTGGAGGAAAACAGGAAAAAGGTCCTTTTTATAGAGACCGCCGGCCGTGCTGATGGTCACCTTCCCCGTGACATTGGGATCAACAATATAATTGATCTCCAGCAATTCGGCGATGGTGCTGATCACGGCATAAAGGTCCGCATTGTCAAAATTGAGAACGATCTTCGGGCCTTCCTTTTCCGTGGGGGCCGACGTTTTTGGCGCTTCAGCAGGTCCCGGAGCCGTATGGGCGGGTGCGCGCTTTGAAATACCCGGCGTATCCGCCTTGGCTTTTGGTTCCGGGGATGCGGACGCCGTTGTTTGCCCGGTCGCCGGACCTCTTTCCGTATCAGCACGCACCTTCTCTTCCTGCTTATGCGCTTCTTGCTTATTCATGCCGGCATTTTTTCGCCCTGATTCCGGCAAGGAAGGTGAAAGGGAGTTGTCCATCCGCTCGACCTTGAGGACATCGGTCTCCTTTGATGGTTGCGGGCCGGCGCAGCTCCACAGAAAAGCCATTAGGAGCAGAGACATCCACCCACACCCCGATTTCGTGAACCATATCCGTTTCATAAAATATCTACCTCAAGTTTCGCATCCCTGAATGGGCCTAGAACTATATAGTGTATGAACGAAAACTCGGAAATCCAAAAAGGGTGGAATCGAAAACTTGGTTTTATTAATTTCAACTCTATTCCATCAATTCGGAATCCGCAATTCCTCAATTCGTAATTGTGCCTGAACGGGGTTTTCGTTCAGGACACTATATAAAATGTTTCAATTCCAAGTTTTTCAGCAATGTCCAAGGTTCCATCATCGCTTCCGTCATCGACCGGAATCACCGTATCCACAGTACCATGAGGAATTTCCGTGCAGGTGTGTTCGGGGTCTTTTCAGCTTTAAACGCCGGAGTATCCCAACTGCTTTTTTTCGATGTAACATCCTGAAATACCCTTTTCAACCGCTATCGTTCGTTTTTTTGATGAAATATGGAGAGTGCTTACCTTTTTGCAGGCCTCGGCAAATTCGGCATGGGTGGTGGAGACCCTCTCCATATGGTGGCAGGATTAATTCTGGGGGATTCAGGCGTTGTTTGTTCTTGGTTTGCCGTTTTTTCAGGCATCGCCTGCGTGGCACCTGGAGGCACGGGCGATTGTCCATTTTTCCGCTCGCCTCCAGGTGCCTCGCCGGTCCCAGGTGCAGCCCTCCCCTTTGCTGGGATTGCAGGGGGGGCCACCGGCGCTTTTTCCTCATCGCCTCCGGATGCCTTCCCGGCCTCCGGCTTGACGTCAGCGCCAACCACAATCGGACCGGCCTCCTTTTTGACAGGAACACGTTTTTTGGGGTTATCCTTGTCGAAGATGGTAATCTGCCATTCATACCCACCCGCAGTGAGCAGCGCACTCGTGCTGCGGATCTCCTCCACCTTGAATTTTCCCACCATATCGCCCTCCCTTGCGCGTTTGACCCCATCCTTCGCGGGGGTCCCGGGCCTCTTGACAGGAGAAGCCGAAGCGATAAGGGCCTCCTTATGATCACCGACCATAATAACCCCATAGAGATTCATCTGTTTGATGGCCAGCTCCAATCCTTGGAGCTGTGCTCCCACAGCCTGCTGAACAGAGGCCGGCCCATTTGTTGATGATTTCTCAAGAATCTCGGAACGGTCGGCAAAGAAAAGGTTATTACTCACAACAACCTCGTAATCAGCTTCAGGAGGGAGCGTCTTTTTCTCCAGACTCTTTTCCGTCCACGCTAAAGTGCCCTTGGTTGAACTGATGTGGGGTGTGCGTCTTTCCGTCCAAACCTCTATTGATTTCATCCCTGCAAAAAAAACGGCTACGGCCAAGATCACATTCATCAGCCATATTTTTAGCAGCATCGGTGCAGATCTCCCAATCTCAATTTTCATTCCTCTTCATTACACCCGCCAGAGTAATGGCGCAGCGAAGCTGCCGATCCCTCTTATTATACTCTTGAACAACAAGCTTCTCCACTGTCAGATATTTGTGATAGGCCTCAAGTTGGTACAGGATCTCTTTCAATTGTCTGATGGTGGGGAGCATCTGAAATTCAACCGGCACAAGAACATACCCATATGGTTCCAGCTTCTTGTCGGACAAGACCCTCACGCTGCTGATCTGAACAGCACTCTTCGCCGCAGCCTGCTGCATAATGTTTTGTACCTCAACCGCTGCGAGGGAAGGGGTTTTCCCCTCCAAAAGTCTGGACTCCAACTCCTGGGCCTTCTTGTTTAGGGAATCAAGCCTGTCGTTCAGGTCCTTCCCGGAATCCACTATTTCCTGATATTTTTGGAGTCTCTTCTCCATCAGCGCAATCTGCTGGTTCGGCGAGAAGAAATCCTTAAGCGCGGGGGAAAACCGATAACCCATGGCCAGGGCCAGCAATACGGCTAACGCCACAAAAACATGTTTCCTTCGAAAATCGATTTTGAACATGGATACCTTGAAAAATCCTATTTTGATGCCGCAATATCAGGACGGCTGATTGAGCTTCAAGCCGATCCTGAAGACCTCTTTGTTCTCTTGGCCCCTTCTTGTGATGGATGATAGGAACGCCACCTCTGTGAAAAGAGGAGAGGCCTCGAGGGAAAGTATCAATTCCGATGCAGCGTCGGCGGCCCCAATCATTTCCACCTTCCCGTCCGAAATGATCAACCGTCTGACCCAGGCGTTCTTGGGCACGCTCAAGCTCAGTTCTTTGAGGACCTCCAAGAGGGGAATGCGTCCTGAATATAAAGAGTTCAAGTAGTCAATCCGGATTTCGATTTTTTCGGACTGTATCCGCGTCTGTTCGATATTCTTGACCTCGACCCCCAGTCGGGCAATCTCCCCATTCAACCGCCTCGAATAAAGCTGCTGAGAGATAATATTTCCACTGCCCCAGGCAAGGGCCAAAAGGATAAGGAGCCCGGACAGGGCGATCAGGGTGTATTGACCGGTCCTGTTGGGCCGTCTCCGGCGCTCCTTTGGCACAAGATTAATATCGGTCTGCGGCTTTCGGATGCCTTTCAAGGCCAAACTGTAGGCCGGGATCATGGCAGACGAAGGAAGTCCCCTTCTGGAAAGGTCTATGGGACGAATATCGAAATTGTCATCTAACTTGAAATTCTCAACTGCTTCGGGGGGTTCATCAAAGCCGCAAAAAGCGATGGACAAGCGATCCTGATCCGATTCAAGATCCTCCTTCCCCCTTTCCAGCTCCCGGGCGATAACACCATCCGGATCCGAAGCCCATTCCGTAAGATCAACCCACCTCGAATATTCCAGAAAACCGCCTTTGACGCCATCAATTTCCAGGTGATCATCTCTCAAAGAAACGATGGCAAGCGGGCCTGTCCCATCAGTACCCTCAAGGTTTGCAAAGTAATTGGCAATGGCTGTTGAGCTAATCTCACTCCCCGAAATCCCGATACCGATATGCGCGGCAAGATCGAGATGCTTATCTATGGCTTCTCTTCTGGCCGCCACAAGGAGCAGCTTCAGTTTTCCCGATTCCTTGTCCTCTGAAACGATCTGGTAGTCAAAATAGATATCATCTCCCGGAAGAGGGATATATTTTTCCATTTCATAGCCCAGGCTCTCCCTAAGATTTTCCTTGACCGCCGAAGGCAGTTCCACGTATCTGATGATGGCCTTGCTGCGCGGCATCCCAGAGAAAACAGCGCCGGCGGAAACGCGGTTTTTTGTCATGAAGTCCCTGATGAGCCCACCGATCTCATCCAGGTTCTCTTCGAAAGGGGCCTCTCCCTCGAGGGGATAGACCGCATAGGCCGCCAGCCGTATGCCCTTAAAAGACGCCTTCACATATGCCAATGATACAGAATGGTCCTGTATATCAATTCCAAGACTGGTCTGGAACAGCAAATCCACCCTCCACAGCCGTCACTCCCCGTCCGAGGTCGCCGGTTCCGATTCCTCTGCGCGATCGCGCCATTGTACGATCCGGAATCCCTTTTTTAGCTTTCTGTCGATTTCTACCCAGGCTTCTATCCCCTGCTGAATCCTTCCATCGGCCATCTTACCCACGGACCGGATGCTGAAGTATGGGCTTGATTCCAGGGTGATGTAGGGAGAGATGGCATTATACACACTCCCGCCCACCAGAGCGGTGACTTCCGCCAACGACCTGAAGTCTGATTCCTTTCTGAAATCCATAATCTGCTGAACCAGGTCCTCTGTCATGGAGGGCAGGGAAAGCAGCACATCCTTGGTTGCAGCGTTTATATTCACTTTGTTGAGATCCGCGCCAACCACTCTGAAGCCGCGTCCCGCCGTGCTCCTCTGACGTTTCACCGGCGGCTTAAATACGGTTACAATATTCTTAAGTCCTCCGTAAAAAATCTCGGGTGTCACTCCCCTCACCATCAGCAGCTCTTCCACCGAATCGAAATCGCCATCCTTGCATTCATACGGTTTCGGGAGCGACCGGTAATACTCATTCTCCGCGCCGTTCAGGCGGTGAACATCGTTCTTATCCCGCCAGTCCAAAATTGAGTCCACGATAACACTTTTTTCATTCTCATCAAGATCGAATCGGTTTAACATCATCTTGAGCATGGCCTCATTTGCGCCGTTAAGGTTTATTTTACCGCTCTCATTTTCGATCCTGACTTGGTAAACTCCCTCGCCATAGGACTCCGGAGGGATCTCCACGTTGATTCTCCAGAATTCCCTCTCTTCCTCGACTTCAGTCTCCTTCTCCTCCGGTTGCCCCGGAACCCCGATCGACGACACCCTCGTGGGAGGCATGACCTCATTTCGAATCATTTCGCCGATGGCCCTGTTTATCCCGGCCAGGGCGATATAATAGCTGATTGTCTGGTCCTTGAAATTGCGGGTAATGTTCACCTCCGTCCGCATGGCAAAACAAAACTCCCCTGCAATGACCGAAAGAAGCGTCAGGACCCACAAGACTAAAAAGAGGGCAATCCCGGCTTCGTCTTTCATCATGGCTTTCATATCATTGGTAACCCGTCACCCGCCTTTTTCATCCCCCTCGACCTGTAGACGCACGATCACATAAATGGGCGCCGCGTCAGCGTCTTCCTGAAGGGCAATCTTTATTGCCACAGGGATGTCCTTCTCCGAATCGTTGTCCCATTTATCCTGCCATTGCAACTCCTCATCCTCATCTTCGAAGCCGTACAGATAGGAGAATTCAATGCTCGCTGCGCCGGTGATCAATTCGAAAAATTGGTCATCCTCTATATCGTCCAGGTCTTCTTTCAGATTGACAAAAACACCATCTTTCTCGTAGAGGAGGAGCCGACGGGTGTCTCCGCCGTCATCTTCCCGCACCACATACTTCACATAAACCACCCCTGTTCGGGTCAGGGGAGACATCGGGACACGCGACATAAACTCCATACTCTCACTATCGCCCCTGAAAAAGACCTTCCCTTTGGTCTCGCCTTCTTCCTCTTCTCCCGCCTTGATCTCGCGCAAAAAAACAGAGGCGATCTGGCGCTTGAGATTATCGAGAACAAACCGCTGCCGCTGATGGGTCTCGACATCCCTCTCACCCTTTTCCCAAGCCCGGGCACCTATCCTGAGCGCCCCGAATACCAGCACCAGGATCAGCCCCATAATGGTGAGGGAAATCATGAGTTCCAGCAGGGTAAAACCTGAGGAAATCGTCGGATGACGACTGACAATCGGCAATTGACGAAAATGCCAGCCTGACAATCTCCAAGTACTGCATAAAATACTCTGTGCCGGTTTCATAAACGCGGTTAACTGCCCAGCCCCTCGATCGCCGGTTCACCGTCCTTCTTCTTTTCCACCAGTTTCATGGTGGTGATGCCGAAGTTTTTTTCCTTTTCCCCTTCATTCCAAAAAATTTCGACCCTTACGTGATAGGCGTCGAAAGGGAGTTTTTTCGCTTCTTCCTCTGGCTGTTCTTCCCGGACGACCTCGAATCGCCACCAATACGAATCGTCGAATTCCCCTTCGAACACCCCTTCCTCGAACTCCGTCTCAAGGAGGATCTCTTCCATCTTCTCCCTTGCATGAAAAACCCCTCTGGTGTATGCGTCGGAGAGTCTGCTCGATTTGAGGCCTCCGGAAAAGAGCTGCATGATCACGACCATAGCGATGGAAAGAACCGATATGGCAACAAGAATTTCAATGAGGGTGAACCCCCTGCAACATACCTCCATGTTTCCAGTCTCAGGATCCAGTCTCATCGCTCCTCACTTTCGCGGTGCCGGTAATGACATCGACCGTTATCCGATAGCGATGTCCCCGTTTATTGCGCAGGAGTAGTTCTCCGCCGCTGCTTCCGCCGTTAGGGACGAACAGAATCCGAAACAGGCCCGAATCGCCTTCCTCGTCTCTCCATATCGCCTTCTCGAATCGAACGTCGTCGGGAAGGAGGTAGGGTTTGAAAACACCCTTTTTAATCGCATCGTCCTCTTCCCCCGCCTCATCTTTCCGGGCCGTTTGCCCCGAACGAACGATCATTTGGTTCTTTTCCAGATCAAAGACAGCCTCATAGGACCGGCTTTCCGATATGGCCTGGCTCCGCGCGTATCTCAGCGAGGCGGCGATCCGTTTTGACGCGGTCTTCAGGCTCGTATTGCTGATCGACCCGGCCAACCGGGGCCCCACAAAGCCTACCATCACACTGATAATCACCAGCACAACCAGAAGTTCAATCAGCGTGAAACCGAGGGGCATTGACAGTTTTCGATGTCCGATTGCCGATGAGGGAAGATTGCAATCCCCTGATTTAAGATCCCTCAATCCCCTCCCTTTCGACAATCTGCCCAAGGCGGCCTAACAGCCGCAACCAAAAGGTTTCACCCAAGTCCCGGAAGCGTTCTGGACACCCGTGGGGGTCTCTGCTCAAGATCTGCAATAAAATGCGGTCGTATCGTTCGGCGGCCGCCCCCGGGCTCCGAATAATGTTTACGAAAAGGCAGCAAGGACATACCGTCCCATGAAAGCCTGTACTTGGGGCTGGAACAGACTGTATTGTAAAGCCCTGCTGCCGTCCCCAGGAGCTGTATTCGGTTTTTGTCCCGCCTTCTGGGCGGGAAGCAGAGACCCCCACGGGCAAACTTCTTCGCACGT